>JBBTTL010000001.1:0-1202 GCA_038064275.1 Patescibacteria group bacterium
GTTTCACCACCCGCGCGTATTTTTGTCAAGTTTTAAAGCTTCTGTTATTTTTACTCTCTTTCTCCCTAAACAAATAACTGCCTTACTATAATACATCTTTCTTAGAATTTTCAAAGATTCTTTTTTCGCGTATTTTAATTGATATGTGGATTTTTTTGAATCATTTGTAACATGACCTTTTATTTTTAATCTATTAAGAAGTTCTCGACGAATCCAATCTATGTGTTCGCGACTCGCTGAAATGAAAACTGTATAAAACATAAAACTTGATTTCCACCTCGGGTCCCAATACGAGTAGAATGTTCCATCGCCATCAAAAGACCCTCTCAAAAAATCAAAGAAATACTTTGATGGTATTTTTATTACCCCCATCGTCTTTGATTTTGCCGGGGTTAACCCAATACCTATAAGAAATTTATAAAAAAGAACATCTCCGAACTGAATGCGAGTTGTTGATCTGCCTGTATACCCCGATCTGGTTTGCCCGACAAAAACAGAAATATCAAATGACTTCATAAAGTTTCGCAGTTGTTCTTCGTCTTTTGAGACAAAGATAATATGCCTTCCGTTGCCTGAAAGACACCCGTCGGTTGCCAAAAGGCCTATGGCATATGCAAAATTGGGCGACCATTTGATTTTGACTTTTCCTTTCGGTTTTACTCCTCTCTTCCCCATATTTAACAATCATAAATTAATATTTTCCCTCAAGCAAGTAGCGTATACCAATTAATCTTAGCAAAAATCCCGCTAGGCGGGATTTTTGTTTAAATTAATTATTCTTTTGTTTCTCCGGCTTCCTGATTTTCTGAAACTACTTCGCTTTCTTTTTCTTCCGGAGCAAGTACTGCCGTTGACTTCCTCATCTTGCGGCTAATTTCTTTAGCGGCTTTGTCGCGCACATAATAAAGTTTTGATTGGCGAGTTTTTGATTTCTTGACCAGTTCAATCTTGTCTATGTTTGGAGAATAAAGCGGAAAAATACGCTCCACGCCGATACCGCTTGCCACCCGCCTTACCGTGAACATGGCCCCGGCTTCCGCGCCGTGCTTGCGCGAAAGCACCAGTCCTTCAAAGGCTTGCAGACGGGTCTTGCCTTTTTCCAAGATTTTTGACCAAACGCGCACGTTGTCCCCGCTTGAAAATTGTAGCCGAGCGCGCGCTTCCATGTCTACGGGAGAAGTTTTAATTAAAGATTTTTGCAT
>JBBTTL010000001.1:1302-3345 GCA_038064275.1 Patescibacteria group bacterium
ACTCTACCATAGAGTAGTATCAAGTATCAAGTATTAAGCGGGAAGTATCAGTCAGTAAGGGCGGAAACAAAATCCGCTGGAATTTCCGCTTCGCAAGTTAATTTTTTACCGTTCGGCAAAGCAAAAGAAATAGAAAAGGCGTGAAGAGCAAGACGCGACATTCCCAGGGCGCACCCGCGTCTTCCCGCATAAATGCTGTCGCAGACGATTGGATAGTTTATAAACTTCAAATGTGCCCTCAATTGATGAGTTCTCCCTGTTTTTGGGTAAAGTTCAAGATAAGTAAATTCTCCCTCTTTTGTTTTAAAATTTTTGAGCACCTTGTATTCCGTAATGGCTTCGCGGAGTTCTCCGCGGGCGGTTTTATGGGCGCTAAACTTTCTGAAGTCGCCGGGCGACCGTCCCAGCGGGCGATTTATGACCCCGCTTTTTTCTTTCATACTGCCGAAAACGATTGCCCGATATGTTTTTTTGATTTGACGCTCCTTGAACTGGCTCTTCAAAAATAAAAACGTTTCCTGGTCTTTGGCCACCAGAAGTACTCCGCTGGTATCTTTGTCCAAACGATGCACGATGCCGGGACGATAAATAATCTTCTCTTTTCCGCCCTTGCCGCGAAAACGCATCGGCTCACCCACTTTTTTTAATTCGGGATACTCTTCCAAGATTTTATCCGCCAGTGTAATCGTGTTGTTTTTTCCATCGGGATGCACCATAAGCCCACTTGGCTTATTGAGAGCCAATACATGCTTGTTTTCATATATTGTGGGTATACTCTTCATTTATTCATTTGTTCACATCACCCCCAAAACATACGATATATCGTATGTTTTGATGAACGCTATTTGCCGTGGCGCCGCTCGCGTTTTGAAAAATTTTCCAGAATTTTTAAGAATTCGCTCTTGGTAAACGCCGGCCACAATGTTTTTGTGAAATACCACTCGCTATAAACCGACTGCCACGGCAAAAAATTGGATGTCCGCATCTCGCCGGAGGTGCGAATAATGAGTTCTGGGTCTTTGAATCCAGCGGTCCAGAGATATTTTCCAAAATCCTCTTCATCAATCATGGCGATTTCGTCTTTTGTTTTTTCTTTAGACAATTTTTTAATCGCTTCAACAATTTCTGCCCGCCCACCATAGGACATGGCCACCACAAGTGTTTCTTTGTTATGTTTTGTTTCCTCTTCAAGTTTCGGTATGGCTATTTTTATTTTTTCCGGCAACCGCTCAAGTTGTCCGATAAATTTCACCCTAAACTTCTCTCGTTTCAATTCGCCGGCTTTATCAATTACCATCCGCTCAAGCAATTTCATTAAATAGTTGACTTCTCCTTTGGCACGATTCCAATTCTCGGTTGAAAACGCGTAGATAATCACCGTGCGAATACCCGCCTCTCTTGACCAGCGCAAAAATTCCTTTAACTTCTCAAATCCGGCGGCGTGTCCCTTAAAGAGAGGGAGTCCTTTAGCGCGGGCAAAACGTCGATTGCCGTCCATAATGATTCCGATCGTTTCGGGAATTATTTTCTTTGATCTATTATCTTCTCTCATCTTTTAACTTTTTCGTTTTAAATTTTTAATTTTATTTATTAGCGTCTTGCATACCAGATGATATTAAAATCTTCAAACTCCCCTTTTGCTTCTAACCATTCTGCTTCCACATTGGTAACGCTTGCAAAGTATGGTCCTTTTTTTAAATTCTCCAAAAAAACACCGAGTGTTTTCTCTTCGCCCTCGGCAATCACATACACATTGCCGTTATCTAAATTCTCCACCGTGCCGACCATGCCAAGCTGTTTCGCTTTTCGCCTGGTAAAATCGCGGTACATTACCAGCTGCACCCGTCCGGAAACTTCACACAGAAGACGTTTTTGCATATAAGAGATAATTATATTGGCTCGGGCCAAAAATAACAACTAGCGAAATTATTTGCGAAAGAATGTGTAATGCGATACTCTGCAAAGTATCGCGCGCTTAGCTCAGTGGTAGAGCAACGCTTTTACACAGCGAAGGCCGGGGGTTCAAATCCCTCAGCGCGCACC
>JBBTTL010000002.1:0-5280 GCA_038064275.1 Patescibacteria group bacterium
GCCGTGATGACCATTTTTTCCGGCGCCGGCGGGGATGACGCTGAAGATTTTTCGGCCATGCTTTTAGATATGTATCTCAAATATACCCGCCGCGAGAATTTGGACGTTAAAATTCTCCACGAAAACAAAAACGACCACGGCGGCTATCGTAATGTGACACTAGAAATAATCGGAAAAAACGCCTACGGTGCGCTCAAGAATGAATCGGGTGTGCATCGGCTCGTCCGCGTCTCTCCCTTTAACGCCAAGAAACTTCGCCACACCTCGTTTTCAATGGTTGAAGTAATTCCGGATTTCAAGGGGAATATTGCCAAAGAAAGCGAGATAGAAATTTCGGACAAAGACATTCGCGTGGAATTTTCCCGCTCGTCTGGGCCGGGCGGGCAGAATGTTAACAAGCGCGAAACAGCCGTCCGTGTTGTACACATTCCGACAAATATTGCCGTCCACGTGGAGACCGAGCGCAGTCAGGAGCAAAACCGCGAGAGGGCTATGCAAATATTGCGCGGCAAGCTCTATAAACGCTTGGATGATGAGCGAAAAGCTAAAGAATCGGGAATGTATATTTCAAAAACGACCGACATAGAATGGGGCAGTCAAATTCGCTCATATGTGCTTCATCCTTATAAGATGGTCAAAGACCACCGCACCGGCGTGGAGACCGCGAACGTCTCCTCGGTGCTTGAAGAAGGAAAGCTTGAGGAGTTTATAGAAGCGGAGAGAGAGATTTAAGGTTGATTTGGTATATAATGGGGACAGGTTTTCAATGCGGGGTTTTATTGCCCCAATACTTTATACTTTATACTTTATACTTAATACTTTATACTATCCACTAATGATTTACTTTGACCGCGTCAGCAAAATTTATCCCAAAAATTCAATAGCCCTTGATAACGTAAGCATGACTATTTCACAGGGGGAATTCGTTTCCATCGTCGGCCATTCCGGCGCCGGAAAGACCACTTTGCTTAAAATGCTTCTTGCCGAAGAGAAGCCGACAGAGGGCGCTGTTTTTTTTGAGTCTACAGATGTAAATAAGCTTAAAAATAGCGACATCACCAAGTTCCGCCGTCGCATAGGGGCGGTTTTTCAGGATTACCGGCTTTTGCCGAATAAAACTACTTATGAAAATATCGCTTTCGCCATGGAGGCGGCCGGCAAAACCGACACGGAAATAGCTGCCGATGTGCCTCATGTGCTTGAGCTCGTGGACTTAGGCGACAAACTATGGAATTTCCCGCACCAACTCTCCGGCGGAGAGCGTCAGCGCGTAGCTATAGCCCGAGCCATCATCAATCAACCGGATATTATTATTGCCGATGAGCCAACTGGCAATCTTGACCCCATCAATGCCTACGAGGTAGTGCAAATTCTGAAGAAAATCAACGATTTGGGCACCACCATTCTCCTTACCACCCATAATAAGGGGGTCATAGACTCCTTGAGCGGACGAGTAGTGACACTAGACAATGGTAAAATTATCCGCGACGACAGAGAAGGAAAATACTCGCTGTAGTTTAAAACTTAAAGCTGGTAGCTTACAGGTGATAGAATATGCAAATAAAATCGTTTAAAGATTTGATAGTATGGAATAAGGCTGTTTATTTGGCTAAGGAAATTTACAAAATAACGAAAGATATGCCACAATCAGAGATGTACGGGCTTGTGTCGCAAATGCGCAGGGCGGCTGTATCTATTCCATCCAATATTGCGGAAGGGAAAAAGTGAAAGACACGCAAAGATTTTGTTCAATTTCTTAGAGTCGCCAGTGGTTCCGCGGCTGAACTTGAGACTCAAATAATTATCGCTAGAGAGATATTTATCAGGATTAATTTTTCACAAGCTAGCGCTGTCCTTGAGGAAGTCCAAAAAATGCTTTCTGTTATAATAAAGAAACTAGAGGACGTTAAGACTATAAGCTAACACCTAACACCTAAAAGCTAAATTTATGTTTTGGACGGCGGTCAAGAGAATATTTCGCGGCGGACTGGTCAGTTTTTACAGGAACTCGGTTGTTTCAATCGCGGCTATTTTGGTGGTTACAATCACTCTTTTTGTTATTGGTTCGCTTTTAATGAGCCGGGCGGTTCTCTCCTACTCGCTTAATCAAATAAAAGACAAGGTTGACGTTAATGTTTATTTCAATACAAACGCGCTGGAGGATAAAATTTTAGAAGTCAAAACATCACTTGAGACGCTTCCGGAGGTGGCCTCTGTGGAGTATGTTTCCCGCGAGGCCGCACTTGAGACTTTCAAAAAGCGCCACCAGAGCGATTATCTTACCCTGCAAGCCATTGATGAATTGGGGAAAAATCCTCTCGGGGCGGTTTTGAATATCAAAGCCAAAGACCCGTCTCAATATGAAAGTATCGCTAAATTTTTAGGCGGAGAAAATACTTTTATAAAAAGCAATCCAAATATAATAGACAAAGTAAACTATTATCAGAACAAGGCCGTCATTGATAAACTAAACAGCATTATTTCTGGCGGACAAAAGCTGGGCTTTGCGGTGACACTGGTACTAATAATAATTTCTTTGATTATTACTTTCAACACCATTCGCCTGGCCATTTATATATCGCGAGAAGAAATTTCAGTAATGCGCCTTGTTGGGGCAAGTGATGTTTATATTCGCGGGCCGTTTATGGTGGAGGGTATCATATACGGAGTGTTTTCTTCCGCTATCGCCATGTTGATTTTTTATCCCGTGACTTTGTGGTTGGGCAAGAACGCCACGAATTTTTTCGGCGGACTGAATCTATTTCATTATTACACAGGCAACTTTTTCCAGATTTTCTTTATTATGCTTTTATTCGGGTGTGTTCTCGGGGTGGCGTCGGCATACTTGGCCGTCCGTAAGTACTTAAACGCCTAAAAAAACATGAGACGCAAATATATTTTCGTAGTTGGAGGAGTAATCTCCGGAGTGGGAAAGGGGATAACAGTCTCATCAATCGGAAAAATTTTGCAATATCGCGGTCTTAAAGTGACCGCGATTAAAATTGACCCTTATGTGAACGTAGATGCGGGCACGATGAATCCCACCGAACACGGCGAGGTTTTTGTCCTGGACGACGGCGACGAATGCGACCAAGATATGGGCAACTACGAGCGTTTTTTGGATACTACCCTCACTCGCGCCAACTATATGACCACCGGCCGTGTCTATCAATCGGTTATCAACAAAGAACGCAACTTGGAATACGGCGGCAAGTGTGTGCAGGTGGTCCCGCATATTCCGGAAGAAATTATCAAGCGAATTGAAAAAGCGGGCAAAAAGGCGAACGCCGACGTGGTGGTCATTGAAATCGGCGGCACCGTCGGCGAGTATGAGAACATTTTATTTTTAGAGACCGCCCGAATGATGAAGCTCCGGACCAAAGACGATGTGATGTTCGTGATGGTTTCATACGTGCCTGTGCCCTCTAATATCGGCGAGATGAAAACCAAACCGACCCAGCATGCCGTTCGCAACCTAAACGCCGCGGGCATTCAGCCGGATGTGATTGTGGCAAGAAGCGAAGCGGAGCTGGACAGAAAGAGAAAAGACAAAATCGCCCTTTTCTGCAACATCTCTCCCCGCGGTGTTATATCGGCCCCCGATGTTCTGAATATTTATGACGTGCCGGGCAATTTTGAAAAGTGTCATTTGGGCGATTTGATTTTAGAAACCTTAAAATTGCCAAAGCGAAAGCAGAAAAAAGAGTTTAGAGAATGGCAGAAATTCGCCCGTGACATTAAGAACTACAAAAACGGCGTCAACATCGCCATAGTCGGCAAATATTTTGATACCGGCGATTTCGTGCTGTCCGATTCATACATTTCGGTGATTGAAGCGGTGAAATATTCCTCTTACCACCTCTCTCGGCGGCCGAAATTAACGTGGCTTAATTCCAAAGACCTAGAGACCCATCCGGAGAAATTGGCAGAGCTTTCAAAATACGACGGCATCATCGTGCCGGGCGGTTTCGGGGAAAAGGGGATTGAAGGGAAATTAAAAGTCATAGAATACGCCCGGATTAAAAAGATTCCGTATCTGGGGCTCTGCTACGGGATGCAACTTGCGGTTGTAGAATTTGCCCGCAATGTTTTGAAATTGAAAGACGCCAATACCGCCGAGATTGACCAGAACTCAAAAAACAAAGTCATTGACATAATGCCCGAACAAAAAGACAAATTGAAAAGGAAAGATTACGGCGGCAGTATGCGCCTCGGCTCGTATAAAGCGTTATTAAAAAACGGCACTATAGCCCGCGAGGCGTATGGCGAGGCACGCTCAATTAGCGAACGGCACCGACATCGCTACGAGGTGAATCCAGAGTATGTTAAAAAGTTAGAAAAGGCCGGAATGGTCTTTTCCGGCGTTTCTCCAGATGGCGTTTTGATGGAAATTGCCGAGCTTCCACGGAAAGAACATCCGTTCTTTTTGGGGACGCAATTTCACCCCGAATTCAAAGCCCACCCCTTTCACCCGCATCCGCTTTTCACCGCTTTTATTAAAACCTGTATTGAACAGCGGGATAAGAAAAAATGATATTTTCGGGCTCACTGCAGTCATCAAGGTTGCAATAAAGAAAAAAACATAACAGAATAAACCCTACGAAACTTGTCCTATACCTACTTCTCCAACTATTCCCTTATTCGTGAGAATAAGGGAATAGTGAGAATAGAAAAAACTATGCGCTGGACGAGGGGCGGAAAAGGTAACGCGTTTCTTTTATACCTATCACATATGGAGCATAAAATATTAGAGCGAGAGTTAAAAGCGTTAGCCAACAAAAGACGGCTTGCGATTTTAAAATTCTTGAAGAAAAATAAAGAAGCCTCCGTCGGAGGGATAGCTCAAGCTATTAAACTTTCATTCAAATCAACCTCGCGACATCTTGCGGTACTCTCTGGCGCCGACATTCTCAATAAAAATCAAAAAGGCCTGGAAGTATATTATCAAATCGCTTCTCCGACATCTCCGACCACAGGCCGTGTCATTTCACTGCTCTAGTCGCGCGGTATAGTATTAGTGGCAGAGTATTCAATAGGGAATGTTGGTGTTCCCGTGCGCCCTTATGTAGTTTTCGTGTAGCACAATCTATTCTCTTATTCTCACGAATAAGAGAATAGACTGGGGGATTTTGTGGGGGTTAGGGATAAAGAGTAAAAGGAATATAATGGGCGCGGACTTAAAAAAAGACCCCCCGCTAAGGCAAGTAAGACTAAAAAACAAGACGAACTTTTAAATTTGAATAATTTTCTTACTTTTTCTTTCTAGATTTCTTTTTATTG
>JBBTTL010000003.1:0-1425 GCA_038064275.1 Patescibacteria group bacterium
AAAACTCTTCCCGTCCTTCCTTTTAAAAGCTTGTCCCAGCCGTAACCGCTTTTCCAAAACCTAAAAGCAAACCCCGGCAGAAAAAAGCGGTCAAAAAGCCCCTTCAGAATTGCCGGCATTGTTCCCCACCAGTTTGGATAAAAGAGTACAATATGTTCCGCCCATCGGAAATCGTTTTGTAGAGACAAGAGGTCGGGTTCAAGCTCCTGGATAACTTTATATCCCTTGTGCAAAATTGGGTCAAACTTTAAATCTCCAATATTCACCCGCCTAACATCATGGCCGGAAGTTTGGGCTCCTTCTTCGTATGCGGACGCAAATAGCCCGCAAGTTGTTTCTTTGTCTCCATGCCCCAGTAATATCAATACTTTCTTTTTTATCATAGTTAGGAAGATTTTAGCCGTTATTAGTTAATTTTTTCACTACTGTTTTTAATAGATGATTCAATAAGAATCTTAAAATCCGCATAACTTCTCGGATTTTCAATTTTCTTGCCGTCAAGGAAAAAAGTCGGGGTGCCTCGCACGCCAAGCTTCGCGCCTCCTTCAAAGTCGGCCTTTATTTTTTCTTCAATGTTTTTCAGACCGAGGTCTTGTTCAAACTGCGCCACATTGAGTCCAAGCGTTTTAGCATAGACCGCAAAAATTTCTTTTGCATTTGAGGCGGTAGACCACTCGGCCTGCGTTTTATAAAGAAGGTCGTGCATTTCCCAAAATTTCTCTTGTCGGCCTGCCGCTTCGGACGCCTTTGATGAAAGTATGGCGTTCTGGTGGATTTGGGTCAGTGGAAAATGACGATATGAAAAAAGAAGGGTGTCTTTGAAATCCTGCTGTAGTTTTTCCACTATTGGCTCATATGCGCTGCAAGCCGGACACTGGAAATCGCCGTATTCAATTAAAGTCACTTTAGGGTTTACCGCGCCGCGTTTCCAGTCAGAATCCGTAAGTGTGGTCTCGGGCGTTACATCTTTACTGCCACCCGAAAAAATTACCAGAAGCCCTCCTAATATCGCCACCACTGCCATGGTTATAATTATTTTTTTGCTGGGCATATATTTATATTTGTTTTTTAGATTATAACATGTTGGTTAAAAATTTCTACTCTGGTTTGATGCTCACAGGCCCTGGGTGCCCATAGTCCCCTTTTTTCTTCGCGGGCAACAGACTCTGCTTCTCTAAATTGTTTTTGATTGTTTTTGATATTTATATGGCAGGCGGTAAGTATATTCATAAGCGTACCCATGGCTGATAAGTAATTCATTGAAAAGAGCGGTGTCTTCCAGAAAAACATAGGCCAGCATTCGGCCATACCTGTCGTACTTTCCCTGCGTATCATCTTGCTCAATTCTCACAATCTTGCCCAAAAGAGCCTCTTTCGTTTTGGCGCTAGCTTGCATGCCGAAACATTCAACTTTTTTTCTGGGGT
>JBBTTL010000003.1:1525-4177 GCA_038064275.1 Patescibacteria group bacterium
GTTGTAATATATAGAGTACAATGCTTCCACTTTTAAAACGAATTTCGTTTTACGCGCTCGGATTTTTAATCCTCGCGCTAATTATATCGGGAACCCTGAATCTCCTTAAAGACAAGGGGCCGGCGGTTCTAACCACTAATATTGACATTGTTAATAAAACTATTAAAGACGATGCCACGACTGAAAAAAGTTTTTCAATTTCTCCCCCCGCCGCTCTTCTAGACACAGCAGAAAGATTTGCCGATTTTGTCGCATCACTGCCGTCCATTGCCAACCCTTCGGTTACCTATGTCCGCATAGACCCAGGAATGCGCAAAGAAGAGATTGCCGGTATTTTTGAAAATAAACTGTCATTAAGCGAAAAAGAAAAAAGTGCCTTCTTGGCGACCGCGCTTACAAGCGAAAATGTGCCAGGCGATGGATATTTTTATCCCGGTGTGTATCTTCTTAGAAAAGAAAGTGACGGAGAATTTTTGGGCAAGCTGATGACTAATCGTTTCGCAAGAGAGGTAATCCCGCGCTATGCAACGTCAACCAGAAAAGTGGTCAGTCTTGATACGGCCGTAAAAATCGCTTCCATCATTGAACGCGAGGCCAGAGGCAAAGACGATATGCGCCTTGTCTCGGGCGTCATCTGGAATCGCCTTTTTAAAGAGATGAGTCTTGATATGGATGCAACATTACAGTATGCCAAAGGAAACGCCGATACTGGATGGTGGCCCAAGGTAGTGCCCAAAGATAAATTTATTGATTCACCATACAACACTTACGCGAATGAAGGTCTGCCCCCTACCCCAATTTCAAATCCGCGACTTTCCACCATAGAGGCTGCCCTCAATCCGAAAAAAACCGATTATCTATTTTATATCCACGACAAATACGGCATATTCCGCGGGGCCCGCACTTATAAAGAGCATAAACAAAACATAGCCCGTTATTACGGAAAGAATTAACAGACAAATAAATCCCGTTGTTTTGTTTGTTGTGGGATGTTATAAACGTAGCGCGAAAGTGTTTTAAAGAAAAACGATGTTTCGCCTCTGGAATTTCGGAAAAAAATCCGGCGGCTATTAAAATTCGTGTTCCTTATCAATTTCCAGAACCACGAATTTTATTCCTTTCGGCCCTAGCACCTTTGGCGGTATGAGGTGCGTAGAGCCGGGAGATTTCAAAATGCCCTCATGCACAGGAAAACAAGTTTTCGGTTTGATTTCAAGCGCATAGTCAATTGCTTCCAGTAATCTCATCCATGGACCGGCAACTGGTAAAGCCAAAACCTCAACTTGTTTTCCTGGGTTGGTGAACGCATCGCCGGGGTAAAAAAGTTTGTTGGCAATGAAGTATCCGGTGTTTTGAATTGGCGGAATAGAATGGTGCATGAGGGCATGGTCTTTTCCAAAACCCTCAATCAGAACTCCGTTTGCGTCAGAATTTTGACCGTCTTCAACTACACTGAAAGCAATACCCTCTTTTTCTAAAAGTATACCGACACTTTTATTGGTAATAACTTTTGCCTGTGGATTATTTTTCAAAAGAGCTTTCAGCGAATCAGCGTGAAAATGGTCTGCGTGTTCGTGGGTGATTAGGACAAAATCAATATTTTTTACTTCGCTCTGTTGCGTTGAGTAAGTGCCGGGGTCGGTCAGGATTCTCACTCCGTTTTCTTCAATCAATAAGCAACAATGTCCAAATTTTGTTATTTCCATATTCGTGAAAAGTTGCCGTTCAGCATTATTGGCTTCATTCCCATAATTTCCTGTTTATAAGAAAGTTCTGATGAAACCGGATTCAATATATAAATCTTTTTCTTTAGATAGAAGGCCACACCAATTTCAATCAAGGTATTGCCCCCGACATATCCATTAATGCCCCTTTTTTCGTGATTAATGACTAAAATTACATCGCACCAATCAATTTTTTCGTAGTGACTGTTGATTGCTTCTTCTTTAAGGGTCCATATCCTGTGTCCTGCTGGAAAAGTGTCAATTCCGCCATTCTGTTCAATATACTGACCAAAGTAGACTTTCTTGCCCCCACCGAATTCTTGCGGAACTTCAAGGGCAAGTTCCGGTATTTTTACTTCGTACCCATGTTTTACCAACTCGTCTCTGGCTGATTCCATTTCCACATAAAATCCAATGCTCCCGCAAATTGTTATTTTCATAACTAGATTATTTTAAGTTCCTTTAACCACTCATACCAAACTGGTTCAAGCCCGGGCGATTTCTCCCAATCATCTTGTCCAATATCGCCCTGGAGATATTTTTCAGTTTTAGCCGCAAGCAGTAATAAATCATCTTTTTTATAAAAAATCGCCTGTTTTGTTTCATCTTCACTTCTTTTAATTTCGCCCTCAGCTTCAACCTGGTATATTTTCCAATAATGCCAATCTCCACCTTCGCGCCGACAAGAATTTTCTTTTCGACCCTCAATTAAAAGTTTTATGTTTTGCGCCCTTAAATCAACTTCTTCTTGTAACTCTCGTTTTGCCGATTCTTCGAAAGAATTATCCCCGTCAATATGACCAGCGGGAGGAGCAAACCCGAATGGCGGTTTTTTTCTTTCTATAAGCAACAAAGTACCGTCTTTCCATACCAACATTCCCACACTTTTATTGTCACATTTTTTAGTCATATATTATTTCAATTGGTG
>JBBTTL010000004.1:0-1446 GCA_038064275.1 Patescibacteria group bacterium
CGTGGATATAGATGTGAAGATGCTGTAAATCAAGAAGCCAAATGAAAAATTCCCCGACGGGGGAATTTTTCATTTGTGACTATGATTTCGGCAACCCACGCCATAGAAACTGCATTTTTTGCGCGCACGGTGTCTCTGTGTACGATATATCGTACAAATATACATTTCTTGCCAACGAATGCCCCATTTTAAAGAACGCGTTATGCAGTTTCTAATGAGCGGGTGCTTTAGAAAACAACGAAGTAAAATCAAAAATCCGCTTCTCCGGCTGATTTTTGATT
Source organism: Patescibacteria group bacterium (assembly GCA_038064275.1). Taxonomy (GTDB): domain Bacteria; phylum Patescibacteriota; class Minisyncoccia; order Phycocordibacterales; family VMEP01; genus JAUYLU01. The sequence goes on from JBBTTL010000004.1 coordinate 282, forward strand.
TTCCGATGGAAAGATGTCAGGCCCTTTTTTTCAAACCATCAATTATAAATACCAAAAGAAGCCAAAATAAAGGTTCCTCGGGGCAAGCCCCGAGGTATTGCAGGAACTCGCTTCGCTCGTACATTATCGCAGCAGAGCTACGAGGTATTAACCTGTGTTTCGTCTTCCCTGCCTGCCGGCAGGCAGGGCTCGGACGGCATACAAAGAGTACTTTGCGCGCCGTTCCTCGCTAGCCAAAATAAAAAGAGGGCAATGTGTTGCCCTCTTATTTTTATCTTTTTTGCTTGAAGAAAAAGGGGCTTGACCCATTTCCCTATTTTCCTGATGGGCTTATTGGGCAATAGTGATTTTCAGTTCGACGAAACGACCGAGCCGCTCGCCGTCAGGCAGTGAAAGAGGGTCTTCCACTTCTTCAAAGTCATGGTTGGAATCCCGCTCGTACTTCGAAATCTTGAAGCTGAACTTGTAGATGCCGTGAGTAACTACAACTTCAGTATTCATTTCGCCCGTGATTGACCGCGGTATCCGCATAGCCACATCGCCGCAAATCCCTTGACGCACAGCGTTCGCGAAATTTTCATGTGTACAGTTCTTTTTGATGTCTGTGCTATCAATACGTATGTAGCCGGAAAAATTGTCACTTTCGATGCCATATTGAGCCGGTTCATCGAAACTGTGAAGGATAGCTACAGCAAAAACTTCCTCGCACATGCTCTGCCCAACGGCCACATAGAAAAACGCGTGGTTGTCTCTTGCAACTTGATTCGCATCCATATTCAGTCCTCCATAAAAAAGATTTTAGGAACATCCCGCCGTGCAAACAAGCCAAAGGTCTGATTTAAAGTATATCATCCAAGCATATTTGTCAATACTGAAAGGAAAAGGGAACCAGGTACCTTTTTCTTTTATTTCTAACCACCCGAAGGCCCTGCCCTCGTCGGATCAAACCGTTACTGATGTACTCATCTAATACATTTATTTGCATTTTTTTTAAGTTCATATATACTCTCCCTATCTCAATTGAGACGATCTAAGTCCGCCGTGAAGGCCCGGACCAATAGACGCCATTCCGCACAGGATAGGGTCTGTTGCGGATTTTTTAATATGAAATTCATCATCGGCACAAAACAGAATATGACCCAATTTTTCGCCGAAGACGGGCGGG
>JBBTTL010000005.1:0-32020 GCA_038064275.1 Patescibacteria group bacterium
GCGTCTCTCACGAGATTAGCGACGGTTTTGTGGTAGTGGTTCCGGCCGGCGCCAAGCATAACATTATCAATACCTCGTCAGATAAGGAGCTTAAATTATATACGCTTTATTCGCCGCCCAACCACAAAGACGGCACTGTTCACGCCACAAAATTGGACGCTATGTCCGACGAGAGTGAACATTTTGACGGTAAAACTACAGAATAAATAGACAAGATTAATTTTTATAAAAATATGTTTGAATTAAAAGACAAAATTGCATTAGTTACCGGGGGTAGGCGCGGCATGGGTCGGACACACGCTTTGGCTTTGGCAAAACAAGGCGCAAAAGTTGCTATTACCGACATTGACGTGAATGAATGCGCCTCCGTTGTTCAAGAAATAAAAGTCCAAGGCGGAGAGGCAGCATGTTACAAAATGGACGTTTTAAGTAAGGCAGAGGTTGAGAAAGTTTTTGATGAAGTCATCAAACAATTCGGCCGTTTGGATATTTTGGTGAACAATGCCGGAATTTATTTCCCCAAGCCCGCGCTTGAACTTACCGAGGAAGATTGGGACAAAATGATTGGCATAAACCTCAGGGGTCAATTTTTTTGTGCCCAGCGAGCGGCCAAAGAAATGACAAAAAACAAATGGGGTCGGATAATCAACATTGCTTCCGTTGCTTCCGGACAGGTGGGGGTCGGGATTGCCGGAGGGGCGCACTACACGGCCTCAAAGGGCGGCATTATCGGCATGTCAGAAACACTCGCTATTGAATGGGCACCGTTAGGTATTACCGTCAATGCTATTGGTCCCGGCGCCATTGATACTCCAATGGTACAAGCCGCGCAAATCCCGAAAGAAGCAATGAACGGTATGATGCAGAGAATTCCCCTTAAAAGAATTGGTAGACCGGAAGAAGTTTCTGCCATGGTCGTGTTTTTGGCTTCGGAAGAATCAAGTTATGTTACCGGCGCGACATTTTACGTGGACGGTGGCTGGCTTGCGGCATAGTTTGTCTAATTAATTCTCCTATACACACCAATACTTTGGTGTGTATAGGCAGAAGAAATCACAGCGGGATGTAAATTTTACACTATGGCAAAAATTTTAGACGGAAAAATTGTACGAGATTTTATTGCCCGCAAACTGAAGCGGAAAATTTCTCGTTTGAAGAAAAAACCGCGGCTTATGATCATTCAGGTCGGCAAACGCAAAGAATCCAGTGCTTACATACGCCAGAAAAAACTTTTTGGACAAAAAATAGGCGCTTTGGTTTCGCACGAAGAATATCCGGAAAAGGTGGCGGAAAAAAAATTAATCGCTGAAATTCTGAAGTGGAACAGAGATAAAACCATACACGGAATAATCGTCCAGTTTCCGCTTCCGGCGCATCTTTCCAAGAGCCGGCTGCTTGAGGCCGTTGACCCCCGAAAAGACGTGGATGGAATGACGGCCAAAAATTTGAAAGGTTTGTGGATAGGGGATAGAAACAGTCTTATGCCCGCGACCACAAAGGGGATACTGGCTCTATTTGATTATTACAAAATTCCCGTTATGGGGAAAAAAGTTGTCGTAGTCGGCCGGTCGCTTTTGGTCGGCAAGCCCGTGGCCATGGCATTTACAAATCGCCACGCCACCGTTGCCACCGTCTGCCACAGTCGGACAAAAAATTTAGAGGAGGTGACAAAAAAAGCCGACATTCTCGTTGTGGCCGTAGGTAAAATTAAATTAATTACGAAAAAACACGTTTCGGCGGGGCAAGTGATTATTGATGTCGGAATCAATATGACCTCTGATAAAAAATTAACCGGAGATGTTGATTTTGAAAATGTGAAAAAAATCGTGCGGGCCATAACCCCCGTACCGGGCGGAATCGGCCCCATGACGGTGGCTTCGTTATTTGAGAACCTCCTTTTGGCGTACGAATCGCAAAACCATAAAAAAATTAAGCGGAAATAGATTAAAAATAACAAAAATTTCCCGCGGCAAGCCGCGGGGAAACCGACTGCGCGCATTTTATTAGCGACATAGAGCGAGAGAAATATGAAAGCCCGCCTGCGCGTACACGCGGGCAGGTAATCTTTCATATTTCCGAGCCGAGAAGCCAACAAAAGTTAATAATTTGCGGCTCTGCCGCGAGACCCGATAATTCTTCGGGGCGTACCCCGAGGAACCTTTATCGCCTCTACCCCTATAATATGACGGCCGTCACGTTATAGGGTACAACATGGTTTAGTCATATTAGTTATAAACAAATAATCCCGCGCCGAAAGCGTGGGGGACTTTATACGCCCACAATAAGAAACCTCGCGACTTGCCTCAAGAGGTGGATTCTATACGTTTACAATGAACAAGCGTGTCGAGTTCCCGCACTACATACATATTTAATACTATAGTACTAAATATGTATACACGGCTCCGCTTTCTCTTCCCGCGTCGCTTACTCACTGGTATAATCAAACCAAATGGCGATACTTTTCATTACTCTTACCTTTGTTTCCACTTTTTTAGGAGGCTTTTTGGCGCTTAAGTATCGGGACAAGCTTCATTTGGTTTTAGGTTTTACCGCCGGCGTGCTCTTGGGGGTGGTGGCTTTCAATCTTTTGCCGGAGATTATTGAAAAAGTTGAAGAGCTTGGCACCGATCCGTTGTATCCGATGATTGCGCTAGTTTTGGGATTTTTCCTTTTTCATATTATTGAAAAGTGGATTTTGATTCATCATTCGCAAGAAGAAGCATACAGTCCGCACAAGCATCCGACTGTGGGGGTTTTTTCGGCTTTGGCTATTGCCGGTCACTCGTTTTTGGATGGCATGGGTATTGGTCTTGGTTTTCAGATTTCACCGGAGGTGGGGACTCTGGTGGCGGTAGCCGTAATTTCCCACTCTTTCTCTGATGGCTTGAACACTGTTTCTTTGATGATTGCCAACGAAAACCCGGTGAGAAGAACCATCAAACTTCTTTCTCTCACTGCTATCGCTCCCGTACTGGGCGGTTTGTCCACATTATTTTTTACCTTGCCAGAGAGCGCGCTTGTTCTCTTCCTTGGTTTTTTTGCCGGATTTTTCCTCTACATCGGGGCATCCGACATTTTACCCGAAGCTCATAGCAAAGATTCGTCGTTTAAGACGATACTCGCCACGGTTTTGGGAACCCTTTTTATTTTCTTTGTAACGCGCCTCGTATAGATATATAATAGAATTAATGACGGATTACTGCAGTAAACTAATAGAATAATTATTTATGAAAACAGCAAATGTAGAGACGATAAATAAGGCTGATAGGTGTTTAGGGTGTTGCAACCGCCGATATTTAAAAATCGCGGCGAGGATATTTCTTTCGGCGTTATTCGTGATTATCGGCTTTACCAAACTTATGAACTTTGCCGGTACAGCCGCTTTTATAGGGGCGGCCGGATTGCCAATACCCCAAGTGTTTACCGCCCTGGCCATTATTTTTGAACTCGGCGGCGGTTTGATGCTTCTTTTTGGTTTTAATAAACGCATCGCCGTTTCCATGCTCATTATTTTTACCGTGATATCCACCGCGCTCTTCCATATCAAAAATCTGACCACGGACCAGCTTCAAATGATTATGTTCTTGAAGAATTTAGCCATCGTGGGAGGCCTCATGGCGCTCTACGGAGGATGCGGTTCTTGTCATGGGGGCTCTCATAAATGCAAAGAAGGGGGTGAGGGTTGTAAAAATTGCGATGAAAAGCCGCGGTGGCTGGTTATAAAGCTAATTGAAACTTTAAAAATATGGAGAAAGAAACCCTTTTGACCAATAAGTATATTATTTATGCCGCGTTTTCTTTGCTTATCGCTGCATCGCTTTTTTTCGCCGCCAAGATTATCACTGAAATCAAATCATATAGATATATAGGGGGCGGAGTATTGGCAAGCAACGCCATTTCAGTCAGCGGAGAGGGTGAAGTGTTTGCGGTACCCGACATAGCCACGATAATTTTCTCGGCGGCAAGCCAAGGCAAGACCGTGGCCATGGCGCAGAAAGAAGCCAGCAAGAAAATTGATGCCGCTCTCGCGTTTTTGAAAAACTCCGGGATTTCCGACAAAGACATAAAAACGACAAACTACAGCGCCCATCCGCGCTATGAATACAATGAGGTGGTTTGTCTGTCTCTTAATTGTCCGCGTCCTGGCAAGCAAACTCTCGTCGGATATGACGTAATGCAGACTATTTCGGTGAAAGCAAGGGATACTGATAAGGTGGGCGCTATTCTTGAAGGCTTGGCCAAGGCGGGAATCACTGAAATATCGGGTCCAAATTTCTCAATTGATGACGAGGAAAAACTGAAAGCCGAAGCGAGGAAATACGCAATCGCCGATGCCAAGGAAAAAGCGGCCGCGCTTGCCGGCGACCTCGGGGTTTCTCTCGTGCGCATTATAAGTTTTTCCGAGGCGGGAAATTATCCGATTTATTACGCCAAAGCGCTTGAATCAGCCGGCGGAAACGGCGGGGATGTTCTGGCGCCCGAGATTCCGAAAGGGGAGAATAAAATCAGCTCCAACGTAACCATTACTTATGAAATCAGGTAAAAAACAAAATGGGAAATCCGCTTGAAAATAGTTTTTTAGTGCAAGGGGAAGGAATGGAAGGAGTCGGGACCCCAAAAGAAAAAACAATCAACATAGAAGAAGAAATAGACGAGGCTATGCATAGATTGCAAGGTCTTTTGGATGAGGCGGTTACAACACTTGAAATGGTTTTTGAAAATAAGTTTATTGACGAGGGAGACAAAGAACGACTCTATGTTATTTTAGACAAAGCGGCAACGGAAGCGAACGATTTGATGAAAGATAAGAAAAGAGACGGCAATGAAATCCTGGAATTGTTGGCGGAAATATCCGAACGCGTTGATATTAATACCGGTATAAAAAATCAATTCAAAGATGGGAGCGAAAAAATAGAAACGTTTCTGGCCGGAGAAAAAAAAAGAAAGGAGGGAAAGAATTGATTCCGAAGCTAGAGGACAGAGAGACGAGACGGTTGCCGGACCGCACCACCAAGAAGAGGGCGGCGGAGGACGGGCGGCTCATACATAAGAGAATTAGGGGATAATTTTTTTGGGACAGGAAATAGAGATTAAAAACGCCCAAGCCGCCGTGGACTAAGCGTTTTTCGCCGTGAGAAAATTTGACAATTCACTGAAGAGGTGTATAGTGTTCATAGGATTTTTCACCTTCAACCAATATTTGGAGAAAGACCTTGAATCTGAAAATAATTGTTTTTTTGCTGGCGTTACTGATTCCCTGGAGCGCATCCGTTGCTTGCGACACAAATCGCGCCGAATGGATGCTGATTCACAACACCATCATCACGGGGCAATACCGCGACGTGTTACAGGAAGAAAAGGAATTGTTCGCAAAAACAAAGGAATGTTTCGCGGCGGCGGAGGGAGAAGAAACAGACAATGGTCACTGCAAAGCGTTCATGGGCGCCAGTATTGATGAAATCGGGCCCAAGAAGAAACAGCTCCTTCAGAAGTTTGAGAAAGAGGCGGAGGCCATTTGGCGCCTGGGTTGCGCGTCGCTATCCAAAATATCAGAGGAGGTGGAGTTAGCGATTGGGCGACTGAAAGAGTCGATTAAGGATTTGGAAAAAACAAAGAGAAGGCTGGAAAGAAAGGAATTTCTAATATAACCCAGCCCCCACAAGCGCGGCACATGCCGCGCTTGATTTTTTGTACCCTATTTACACGGGCTTGACAAACAGTCGCGTTTATGATTATAATATAGGCAGAATTTTACGACTGTTTTTAGCACATTGAGAGAGAAGTTTTCTGAGGCGGGCGATTTTTCCAACAACGTACGAACACACAGGAGGCTCCGATGAGCAGAACAAAACAACACGGGAAAAACAAAGGGAAAGGAAAAAAAGGGGACCATGAGGGGCGGAAAAAACCGGCGGAGGATAAACCGAGGTATCGGAAACCGCCACGCGAGCGTGGTCCAAAACCGGACTACACGCCGAACGGCGTAGCTGTAGCGAAGGAGTTGATGTTCGTGTACAACACGAGCGCGCGGCAATTGCTCAACGGCACCATGGACAAGGAGAGGTATAAAATCGGCGACGCCGAGTTTGAGAAAGAAATGGTGCCGCCCTTCAGGGGCGCCCAAGAGAGTGATTTCCGTTGTGCCGTGAGATTCATCGGCGCGCCGGAAGGACACGAACTTCTTCTTTCTGGCGTGCAACCGGGGACACACATTCTCGCCAGCACGCTTTCAAAGGAAGATTTCTTCTCCAGGGTGAAGAGCGTTGAGCTCCAAAGGTCGCTCGCCGCGCTTCACAAGTACCTCCGAGGGCACTTGGCGGAAGCGAGCAAGGGGAAAGCAAAAGTCGCTAACCCCAAGCCCGTTGCCAACCACAAGGAAACGACCCCTCCTGTCGTATCATCCGACCCGAAACTCATCTGGGACGGGAAGGAGGGGCTCGTGGAAATCGGGGGAATACGTTTCCGTGTTTCCACGGAGGAAGTGAAAGGGCACCCTTTCCGGGCAGCGCGAGTAGATTTTGCGCCGCAGGGAACGGAACTGGCCGACTTGAGCGGGGCAGACACGTATGTGCCGGTGTCAAGGCTTCACCGGCCGGAGTTTGTATCGCCCCTCCCAAAGGGAAGCAGGGGATGGGAGACACAAAAGCGCATCTGGAAGTTCCTCCGCGGCCAGTTCGCCAAGGCGGGAATTACCGGAGGGGCGGCGAAAGCCAAACCTGTTTCTGTTGTGGCAAAACCCAAGCCGAAAGCTAAGAATGTGGAAGACCCTTACAAGGGGTCAACCGATATCGGGCAACTCGTGTCCGGTTTCTATGGGTACTATGTGCTCGGGGAACATGGCGCGCGAGCACTCGTTCGCGTCAGAAGCCACATGAACAGGGAGAAAAGCAGAGAGCGTGTTGTCGTGGAGCTCGTCAAATGCGAAGCGGGAAATTTCCTCCGCGGGAAATGCGGGGCCAATACCCACATCCCGCACCCGTGGCTCAAGAAGGATCTTGAGCAGATAGAGATCAAGGATGGGCCCCGTGCTTCCGACATGACAATGCTGTATGTCTATCTGACGGGCGTCATTGACGTTTATCGGAAGGATGTGTATGCGCATGTCGCCGCCACCAGAGGCAAAGGGAAACCCGTGGGTGGCATTCACCCAATGCCCGAAGCCATTCAATAACGCCACGCAATGTGGCATAACCGCGCACGAACCCAGTTTGGTTCGTTGCGCGGTTTTCTTTTTGCCGGTTTTCTTCGCTTGACCCCGCAGTAGATCTGTCAGTAGGCAGATTCACTGCGGGGTTGACTTCAAAAATGGACAAGTGTAGTATTCCATCAAAGCCCCGCGGGGTGTTTTTTTAACCAAAATTTTTAACCGGCCTTTAGCGACTGGCGTTTAGGGAGAATTAGGTGAATTTGTCCTTTCTCTCTACGCTAATCGCTCAACACTAATATGAGCTTGATTGATTATTTACGCGAAACCAGAGGAGAATTGAAACACGTCAGCTGGCCTACCAGGCGGCAGACAATTGTCTTTACGCTGATTGTAATCGCTATCTCAATTATCGTTGCTTATTTATTGGGACTGCTTGATTTTTTGTTTCGTTTCGGACTGGAGAGGGTTTTGGTTAGGTAAACTAACTTTATACCAATATACGAATGATTCAAATGATGCGAATGGTTACGAATAAAACAATGGATGAAAAAGTAATATATTTATTTCATGAAGCAAGAAATACAAACTGAACGTAATTGGTACGCTATCCATACCTACGCCGGGTATGAAAACGCGGTTATGCGAAATTTGAAACAGCGCATTGAATCTCTCGGCATGGAGGGAAAGATTTTTAACGTTGTCGTTCCGATTGAGAAGAAAATAAAAATCAAGGGCGGCAAGCGCGTGGAAGTGGAGGAGAAAATTTATCCCGGCTACGTGCTGGTTGATATGGTCGTTGACGACGATTCGTGGTATGTGGTACGAAACACTCCGCGCGTTACCGGATTTGTCGGCGCCGGCGTCAATCCCGTACCCCTCAACAAAAGCGAGGTGGATGTTCTTTTCAGCAGGATGAAAACAGACACCGCTCGTCACAATATTGACCTTGCCATAGGCGAATCAGTTGTGGTTACAGACGGACCGTTTAAAGAACTTGAAGGGAAGATAAATGAGGTGGATGAAGAGCGAGGCAAAGTGAAAGTACTAGTTTCAATGTTCGGCCGAGAGACGCCTGTTGAACTGGATTTTCTTCAGGTGAAAAAGATATAAAAGTGCGACACAAATATACTAATGCACGTCAAAGCAGGATTACTATCAAACTCAAAGATATTTACAAGCTGGCGGTTATAAGTTAGGATTACTTATCAATTTTAGAAATAAGTATTTAAAACCCATTCGTATCATTCGTTTTAATTCGTAGATTGGCATCGAGAAACATGGCTAAGAAAATAACCAAAAAAATCAAATTACAGGTGCAGGCCGGCAAAGCCACTCCGGCGCCGCCATTGGGTCCCGCGCTCGGTCAGGCGGGCGTTAACATCGGCGACTTCGTCACTAAATTTAATGCCGCCACCAAGGATATGGTCGGCAATGTTGTCTCCGTAAAGGTTCGGGTCTATGAAGACCGAACTTTTGATTTTGTGGTAAAAACTCCGCCGGCATCGGGGCTCATTTTGAAAGCGGCCGGGGTGGAAAAAGGTTCCGGCAAGAACACCATTTCAAAGGCCGGGAAAATTTCCAAAGCCCAAGTGCGCGAAATCGCCGAGACAAAAATGAAGGATTTAACCGCCCATACCGTAGAGCAGGCCATGAAAATCATTGAGGGAAGCGCCCGAAGTATGGGGATAGAGGTGAAGTAGTAACTTACAACTTACAACTGACAACAACGTCAAAACCCCGCCTAGGCGGGGTTTTGACGTTCGGGGGCTGACTTTTATTTTCTCGAAAATACATTATAATTCTTGACATGACTTTGACTTTTTCGGGGCACGGCGCGTTTTCCTCGCAAGACATTGAAACTCTTATACAGCAAGGGGCGATTATAAACGCAGAGAAAGAGCATATAAGCCCCGCCTCTCTTGACCTCACGATTTCCGACGAAGCATATCGCGTGGAGGAAATTTTCTTGCCGAAAACAGGGGAGACAGTACGCGACGTTCTTAAGTCTATAGAAGTATTTCCCCACGATTTTAGTAATCCATTGGAGAGGGACGTAACCTACCTTTTTCTTTTAAACGAAAAAATTTCGTTGCCGGAAGATGTCTACGGATATTGCAATCCAAAATCCACGACAGGAAGAAACGATGTCCACGCGCGCGTGATTGCCGACGGGGTTTCGCGCTACGATGCCGTTACCCCAAAAGGATTCCGCGGAGAGCTGTGGGTCGCCGTTACCCCAAAATCATTTCCTATTAAACTGGCGAAAGGCATGCCACTTAGCCAATTGCGCTTGTTTAATAAAGACACCCGCTTCACAGAAGGGGAATGTAAAGACGCGCTTGAAACATACGGGCTTCTGTGGGACCTAGAGGGGAGGAAATATTCTTATGAGGAAATTAAAATCCGCGACAACGATGGCTCCATCATTCTCACCCTTGACCTGTCGCAGGACATTGCGGGATATGAGTGCCACGGGTCAAACAAAGTACTCGATTTTTCAAAAGGCGCGCAATCACATAATCCGGCGGGTTTCTTTGAACGCATCCGCATAGACAGAAAAAGAATCCATCTCAAGAAAGGAAGTTTTTATGTTCTCTCCTCGTGCGAAGCCGTTCGCGTCCCGCCGGATCTTACCTGCGAGATGGCGCCGATGGACGAGCGAAGCGGCGAATTCCGTTCTCATTATGCGGGATTTATTGATCCTGGCTGGGGATGGGGGAAAAACGGAGAAGGGAAAGGGCGTCCGCTCACCCTTGAAGTGCGTCCGTTTGAAGACATCGTCATCCGTCACGGTCAGCCGATTGGAAAAATAAAATTTGAGCGGGTCACGCAGATTCCGAACATGTTGTATGACACAAAGGCGAGCAATTATCTTGCGCAGACGGGGCCGAAACTTTCAAAGCATTTCAAGGAACTTGCATAATATATCCACGCGCTAATGGGATTAGCGCGCAAAGACGCGGCATAAAAAAAGCCCCGCATTGCGCAGGGCCGTCTCCTACATCCTTATAAGAGATGCTTAAGATTTCTTTTTTTCCACGATGTCCTGTTGCCCGCGCTTTACGTCAAACGCGTCGGGATTATCGTCAAGGTAAAGGGCGAGGCCGTATGGGCCGAATTCCTTTTCCAACATCCCTGCGACCTGATACGCTCTCTGCCTTAATGTGGGGTGTACGAATCGCGTTCGCGAAGTTCATCTTGAGCTTGCCAAAGAAAACAATTGGCCCGTCGTAAAAGCTAACGGCACGCCGGAAGAAGTAGAGGAACGCATTTGGCAAAAAGTAGCTCCTTACTTCTCTTTTGTTTAATCAAATTGTAGCATCCGGCCCTATGGCCGGTTTTTCTTTAATTTTTTTTCACTCGTGTTGCTAAAAACGGCTAACACCCAATTGTACCTGCTTCTGGCGGGATAAAATGCTAGAATTCGCCTATGTTAAAAATTAGATTTAAAAAACTCTCGGCAGGGGCGAAAGCACCGTCTTACTCCCACCCAGGAGATGCGGGAATGGATTTGTACGCGAACGAAAGCGTTGCTATAAAGAAAGGGGAAGCGACGCGCATCCCGACAGGTATCGCCATTGAAATCTCCGACGGGTATGTCGGCTTGGTGTGGGATAAAAGCAGTTTGTCCACAAACCACGGACTTAAGACTCTCGGCGGTGTTATAGATGCCGGTTATCGCGGAGAAATAATTGTTGGACTTATTAACCTTGGCAAGGAAGATTATATTGTAGAGAAGCATCAGAAAATCGCTCAATTGCTTATCCAAAAAATTGAACGCGCGGAACTTGAAGGGACGGATGAATTAAGCGAAAGCAAGCGGGGGATGGGAGGGTTCGGAAGCACCGGCAAAAAATAATTACATGAAAGACTCTCAAATAAAAAAATTGATTATAAAAGAAGAGAAACGGCAAAAGGCCGTTGTTAACCTCATTGCATCGGAAAATTATATTTCCGAAGATGTGAGCGAGGCTCTCGGCTCGGTCTTTGTGAACAAATATGCCGAAGGATATCCCGGCCGCCGTTATTATGGAGGAAATTCGGTTATTGATGAACTGGAAACTCTCTGCCAGAAGCGAGCCATTAAACTTTTTGGACTTAGCCCAAATGTCTGGCATGTGAACGTCCAGCCGCTCTCCGGTTCGCCGGCCAACATGGCCGTGTATACCGCTTTAGTGCCGCCCGGCGGAAAGATTATGGGAATGAGTCTCTCGCACGGCGGGCATTTAACTCACGGACACAAAGTTTCGGCCACGGGAAAATTCTGGCAACAAGTGCCGTATGGTGTTGACCCAAAAACAGAAACCATAAATTACGGCGAAATTAAAAAAATCGCTCTTGCGAACAAGCCCGATATTATTGTAGCCGGGTTCACCGCCTATCCGCGCATTGTTGATTTCAAAAAGTTCCGCGATATTGCCCGGGCCTGCGGGTCCATTCTTATGGTAGATATGTCACACTTCGCGGGGTTAGTGGCCGGTGGCGCGTATCCATCGCCGTTTCCGTATGCGGACATCGTAACGACAACGATACACAAAACTTTGCGCGGGCCGCGGAGCGCCGCAATTTTTGTGCGGAAGGTCAAGACTAAAGACGGCAGAGAAATGAGCGAGCTCATTGATAAGGCGGTTTTTCCCGGACTCCAGGGCGGTCCTCACGAAAATCAAATTGCCGCGGTAGCCGTGGCGCTTAAGGAAGCGGACAGTCCGGCCTTTAGAAAATACGCAAAGCAGGTTGTGAAAAATGCGCGAGCGTTTTCGGCTGAATTAAAAAAGCTTGGTTGGAAAATTATTTCGGGCGGGACAGACAGCCACTTGATTCTTGTGGATGTGTGGATGGGGGGCAAAGGATTAAGCGGCGCTGAAGCAAGCGACAAGCTTGAGGGTGCGGGAATCATCGTCAACAAAAACACTATTCCCGGCGAAACCCGTTCTCCGTTTGACCCGTCGGGTATTCGTCTTGGCACGGCCGCCGAAACCACTCGCGGCAAAAAAGAAAAAGACTTCATAAAAATCGCCCAGAGAATTGACCGGATACTAAGAAAGCAATAAGTCCCGTATTCACCACTCATACCAGTTGCATTTATTAGCGACATCGTTTATTCACCATTCGCACATTCGTACGAATGTGCGAATGGTGGTAAAATCAAAAAATGAAAGCAAATGAAATGGAATTTAATTTGAAAGCGTTAGCCAACCGACGCAGACTTGCAATTATCACCTTTGTAAAAATTAAAAGAGAAGTAACGGTTGGGGAAATAGCAGAAGAGATAAAACTCTCGTTCCGCTCAACGTCAAAACATCTCGGGGTCCTCGCCGCGGCTGGTATTTTGGAAAAAGAACAGAGAAGCGCGCAAGTTTACTATTCTTTAGGCGGGAATCTTTCAGAGCCCGCTCGGCGTATTGTCGCCCTTCTTTAAGAATCCTTGGCTAAGTTTTTATTTATCCGTTCAGCTTCGTAGTATTACTGTCTGATTTACAATTCGCACATTCGTACGAATGAGCGAATTGCTTCGCGAAAGTGCGTATGATATATTTTTGAGCAGATAATCCCCGAAGGAGGATGTCATGTCGAGCAAGAAATGCCGCGTAAAACCGACCGATCTCCAGTGGGACTGCGCGATGCGGGTCCTGAAAAAGGTCCGCCCGCAGCAGACGCTCCACCTCTGGAACGACCCCGCCATCACCTGCGATATGTTCTTTCGCTTAAGCCGGGAGATTCGCCAGATCACATTAACACCTCAACCAGTCTGTGGCGATAAAGAGGTACCGGCGACCATAGAACAACGGATTGATGGAACTGGCTTGATTTATTATGTGACCGAAATCAAAGAGGTCTTGCCGTTTGAGGAACAAGTGCTTTGTTTTCTCCATGAGCTCGCCCACATCGCCGTTTGGAAAGGAGAGTTTATACTTCCTTCGACGTGGAAAGAAGACGACGTCGAGTGGTTCGTGGAGCTCCTCGCCGTGCAGTACCTTGAGACCTGCGATTACTATGTATACTCGAGATATCTCCAGTATTTCCCAATCGCGTATACTAAGCATCTGCTCGCCACCCTGTGAGGCTTTGTCTAGCGCCCCACAGGGTGTTTTATATGTATAGTATTTCTGTATGATTGAAATCGCTTTTTATTGATCCCTATAAAGGCGTCCACGACTTCTATTCCGCAACCCAGCGGTCTTTTCTCAATACACCGCGGAAAGGGGGGTGGAATTTATTAGCAACATACCCATCTCTGCCCGTACGTTAACTCACGCAGACATTCCCCGAGGAAACTTTATATATTTTGGTCTATATTAGTATTTACAATTCGCACATTCGTACGAATGAGCGAATAGCGGGCGCGAAAAACAAGCGGGGTGACATCAGGCGAGTGCGAGCGGGTAGATTTGATTTTGTGATAAGATTAAATTTATGATTAACCGCTTATTGCGCGAAGAAATAGAGAAAACGCTCAATGTGATTTTTCCGAGCGTTGAGGCGGAAGGGGTTACTGTTTCATCTTTGCGTCAGTTTGGCGACTATACCACGAACGCGGCTATGGTTGTTTCCGCCCGCGTTGGAAAGACGGCAAAAGAGACAGCCAAAAGTATCGTAGCCCAACTGGACAAGAGCGAAGAAACAAAAAAACGTATTTTAAAAATGGAAATAGCCGGCCCTGGCTTTATAAATTTTTTTCTCAAAAACGAAGTAATTGTTTCCGAACTGGAAGAAATTGGCGAGAAAGCAAAAAAAGGTTTTGGTTTTCGCAAAGGAGAGAAAATAAACATTGAACCGTCATCCGCCAATCCGACTGGCCAGTTTCACATTGGGCACGGCAGGGGGGCATTTTATGGCGATACCCTTGCCAACATTCTTGAATTTACAGGCGGCGACTTGACTCGCGAATACTACATCAACGACTCGCGCGAGAGCAACCAAATCAAAGAGCTCGGCAAAACGACACTCGGGCAGGGAGAAACATATCTTACCGAAAAATTAAAAACGCAAATCGCAAGACTTAAAACAGAATCGCAGGATATAGGCGTTGTCGGGTTTTTACTTGCCCGAATCGTACAAAGCGATAACCGGGAATTTATAGAAAAAAAACTGGGAATCCGCTTTGATATTTGGTATTCGGAAGACGAAAAATTGCGGGCGACGCTTTTAAACGACCGAACGTTAGCGGCGCTTAAAATGAAAGAGCTTGTGTATGAGAAAGACGGCGCAGTATGGCTTAAAACTTCCGAATATGGAGACGATGAGGATAGGGTAATAATCAGAAGCGACGAATCAAAAACTTATTTTCTCTCCGATATTTCTTATCACGGCGATAAGTTCGCTCGCGGGTACGATGTGGTGATAGATGTTTTTGGAGCCGACCATCACGGGCACGTCAAAAGAATGATGGCGGCAAAAAAAATGCTCGGCTGGAAAGGCGATCTTAAAATTTTTGTCGCGCAAATGGTTTCTCTTAAGGAAAATGGCGTTTCGGCAAAAATGTCCAAGCGCGCCGGCAATGTGGTTTTGCTTAAAGATTTGGTGGATGAATTTGGCCTTGACGTGGTGCGTTGGTTTTATAATGAAAAAGCGCTCTCAACGCAAATGGAGTTTGACATGGCTCTGGCCAAAGAACATTCGGCAAAAAACCCGGTTTTTTACGTACAGTACGCCCACGCGCGCATGAATTCTATTCTTGAAAAAGCAAAAAGCGTTTCCGGTGATAACGTATCTATTGAGGCGATACTCAAAGAGCCGTCGGCCAAAAACCTGGCCCTTAAAATTTTGCAATTTGCGGAAGTGTTGGAAGAGATCGCTAATGATTATCAAGCGCACCGGCTGACTACCTACGCCTATGAACTGGCAAGCGCCTTTTCCGCTTTTTATCGGGACGTGCAGGTGGTGGGCGAAGGGTCGTATAACACCGGCGCCCTGGCCACGATAAATATCACCAAGATAACACTAGCAAAATGCCTTTCCCTTTTGGGCATATCCGCACCGGAGAAGATGTAAAGACCCGGAATTAAACAGAACGGACGCGGACCGGCGCAGAAAAATATTTGGTTAATTTTTTCGTTGGTTTTACGAATACGTAAAAACCAAAAATCCACGTGGAATCAATCCGTGACGGCCCCCGTAGATTGATTCCATGTGGATTTTTTGGTCAATAAAGGTTCCTCGGGGCGGGGCCTGTAAAGAAGGGGGCCGGGTAGTTGCGGTTTTGGGGCGAGATTGATAGCCTTACCTAAGATAATGTTCAGACGGAAGGTGTTTATGACTACTGTTACAAATATTAATTACAAATATGCGCTTTGTGGCGAGAAGTTTGGAAGATGCCTACGGGGTATTATTCAGAATAAAATTCCCGATTCTTATCTATCCATACCACTCCCTTAATCTAAATTACCACGGTGTTGTGGTCGAAAATGTCAGCGAACTTAAAAAGCATTTTGCCGGTGTTCAGAAGAAGAGTGCAGTAAATGCCGTGGTCATAGATAAAATCAAAGAATGATTGATCCGCTGGGCAATTGTTTGTCAGCGGATTTTCTTTTTTGCTTGAACGACAAAAAACGGATAAGATAAGGGCACTATCCATATATGAATAATCCTCTAGATAACAAAAAGTCTAAAGTGACGGAGAGAGAAGAAGAGGTTCTCAAATATTGGCGGGACAGGAAAATTTTTGAAAAAACTCTCAACCAAACAAAAAAGGGCAAGCCTTTCGTATTTTACGACGGGCCGCCTTTCGCCACCGGTCTGCCGCATTATGGTCACATTCTTACAGGCACCATCAAAGACGTTATTCCGCGATACCAAACGATGCGCGGGCGGTATGTCAGGCGCGAGTGGGGCTGGGACTGTCACGGATTACCGCTTGAAAATATTATTGAGCAAGAACTTGACCTCAAGCACAAAAAAGACATTGAAGAGTTCGGCGTTGGAAAATTTAATTCTGCCGCGGCAAAAGCAGTTCTGCGCTACGAAGCCGACTGGAAAGAAACAATTCCCAAAACTGGGCGTTTTGTGGATATGGACAATCCTTACAAGACTATGGATTCCAAATATACCGAATCGGTCTGGTGGTCTTTCAAAACACTCTACGACAAAAAACTTATTTACGAGGGCTACAAGATAATGTTGATTTGCCCGCGCTGTGAGACATCGCTTGCCCAGAGCGAGGTTGCGGGAAGCTATCAAGATGTCACGGATATTTCGGTTACCGTGAAATTTGAACTCACTAGTTCGCTCGATACCGATATACCCGCCCGACTTCGCTTGGACGAAGTCCAGGCGGACGGGCGAATGAACGCGAACGATACGAATAGTACGAATGGAGAAAAAATATTTTTATTGGCATGGACCACGACACCGTGGACCTTGCCCGGCAACACTGCGATTGCGGTGAATCCTAATATTGAATACGCGCTCATTGAAAGCAAAGAAAACGATGAATCTAAAAATGGCAAATTTATTGTTGCCAAAGAAAGAATTGAATTTTTGAAGATAAAACACTCCCTAATTAAAACAATAAAAGGGAAAGAATTAGTCGGCAAGACGTATAAACCGCTTTTTGATTACTACGCCAAGACCGATATAAAAAATAAAGAGAACGCTCGCCCGACCCGTCCGAACGGATCATCCGGGCGGACTGAACACGACGAGTCGTTCGGGCGGGGATGGAAGATATACGCCGGAGATTTCGTTACCACCGAGACCGGTACGGGTATTGTGCATATCGCCCCGGCGTTCGGCGAAGACGATATGAATTTGCGCAACCAGTTCAATCTGCCGTTTATCCAACATGTCGGAATGGACGGCAGAATGAAAGATGAGATGTCCCATTTCCGCGGGCTTTACGTAAAACAAAAAGGCGATACCCAATCCACCGACATTGAAATAATAAAACACTTGGCGCGCGAGGGACTGTTGTTCGCCAAAGAAAAAATCGTCCACCCCTATCCGCTCTGCTGGCGTTGCGACACACCCCTTTTAAATTACGCCACCTCGTCGTGGTTCGTCAAAGTTACGGCCATCAAAAAAAAGCTAATCAAAGAAAATAAAAAAATCACCTGGGTTCCTTCGCACATAAAAGAAGGGCGTTTCGGCAAGTGGCTCGAAGGTGCCAAAGACTGGGCCATATCGCGAACGCGCTTCTGGGGCGCGCCACTTCCGGTCTGGCGCTGTGATTCTTGTAAAAAAATAAAAGTAATAGGCGGGCTTAAAGAGCTCAAAGAGGGCAGGTCCGCTAATAATTCTTATATAGCAATGCGCCACGGGCAGTCGAAGAGCAATGTCTACGGCGTTAACGATTCTTTCGGAGACCCTGAAAATCATTTGACCGAAAAAGGAAGGGAAGAAGTCGCCTATTCTCTAAAAGCGCTTTCTAAAAAAGGGATTACGCGCATTGTCTCTTCCCCCCTTATTCGGGCCAAAGAAAGCGCGGAAATTGTGGCGGAAAAATTGGGAATCCCCATTGAAAAAATAGAAGTGGATAAAAGATTCATTGAATTTAATCACAGTACCGAATGTCAAGGCAAAAAAGCGGGGTTTCCTGAAACCGACCCGTCGGAAAGAGAGGATTTTTATCTGCGCCACAAAGACGGAGAGAATCATGACGATGTGCGCGCCCGGGTGATGGAAGGACTATTTGATCTTGAGAAAAAATATAAAGGCGAAACCATATTGATTGTTACACACGGCTCTCCGATGTGGATGCTTATTTCAGGCGCGGTACACTTAAGCGACAAAGAAACCCTTAAATATCGCGAGGATAGAAAAAAAGACAAAGGCCCCTATTTCATTTCAAACGCCGAGGTAAAGCCGCTTAACTTTACCTTCTTTCCGCACAACAGTCGCTTCACACTTGATTTTCATCGCCCATATATAGACGAAGTTGAGTTTCCTTGTTCTTGTGGCGGCGCCATGGAGCGTATAAAAGACGTGTTTGATTGCTGGTTTGAGTCCGGCTCAATGCCCTACGGGCAACTTCACTATCCTTTTGAAAATAAGAAATTGTTTAAGGAAAATTTCCCGGCTGATTTTATCGCCGAAGGACTGGACCAGACGCGGGGATGGTTTTATAGCATGCTGGTATTAAGCGTGGCACTTTTCGGAAAAACACCTTACCGACGGGTGATTGTGAACGGGCTTATCCTAGCAGAAGACGGCCAGAAAATATCCAAGCGTCTCAAGAATTATTCGGATGTGGCGGAGGTGATTGAAAAATACGGCGCTGATTCTCTTCGCTATTATCTTTTGTCATCGCCGGTAGTGCGCGGCGAGGATGTCGCTTTTTCCGAAAAGGGGGTGGCGGAAATCGGGAGAAAAATAATTTCACGGCTGGATAATGTTTATGTTTTTTACGAAACCTACGCCCATGAATTGAAAAGCGAGAAAAGCGTTGCTAAAACTAAAAATATTTTAGACCAATGGATACTGGCGCGTTTGGGCGAACTTCGTCAGGATATTACTTCCGGCATGGATAAATATGAACTTGATACAGCCACCCGGGGCATTGATAAGTTTATTGACGATTTATCTACATGGTATTTGCGCCGCTCCCGCGAGCGTTTCAAGGGTGACAACAAAGAAGACAAAGAATACGCCCTTTCCACCACCCGCTGTGTTCTTTTTGAATTATCAAAATTGATTGCCCCATTTATGCCATTTATGGCCGAAGATATTTATCAGAAAGTAAAAGGAGAAAAAAACAAAGAAAGCGTGCACCTTGAGTTGTGGCCGGAAGCGCGGAAGGTTGATAAAAAACTTATAGAGAAAATGGAAAATACTCGGCATTTAGTTGAACTGGCTCTTGCCGCGCGGGCGGAGAATGGAATCAGGGTTCGTCAACCACTAAGAAGCTTAAAAGTGAAAAGTGAAAAGTTAAAGGAAGTTTATTCAGAACTCATAAAAGACGAAGTGAATGTTAAAGAGATTATTGGTGGTGTAAATTTAGAAACGGAAGTAGAGTTCGATATAACAATTACTCCGGAGCTGAAAAAAGAAGGACAATTGCGCGAACTTATCCGCAATATCCAGGATTTGCGCAAGAAAGAAAAACTGACCCCGCACGACATTGCGGTACTTCTTGTCCAAACAAGCGCACACGGAAGAGAATTTATTGGTGAATTTGAGTCGCAATTGAAAAAAGCGACACTCTTGAAGGAAATCAGTTTTGGGGAAACAGATGGGGGTCCGATTAACATAGACGAATTTTCATTTATACTTAAGCTCGAAAAATAACATCAAAATATGAATATTTGTATATTCGGCGATAGCATAACATGGGGAGCGGTTGACCACGATAAGGGAGGATGGGCTGAAAGATTGAAAACTTATTTTATGGAGCACCAAGAAGGCGTAAATTTATACAATCTCGGCGTAGATGATAACACATCCGACGACCTGTTGAAACGGTTTGATGTAGAAGCGAGCGCGCGGGAAGCCGCCCTTATAGTTTTTGCAATCGGGACAAACGATTCGCAATATATAAAAACCACAGACAACCCCAGAGTAAGTCTGGAAAAATTTGAAAATAATATTTTTGAATTGGTAAAACAAGCGAAAAAGTTTACGAATAAGATATTGTTTGTTTCTCCAACAAGAGTAGACGAATCAAAAACAATGCCAATACCATGGGATACAGTAAGGTATTATGACAATGAAAATATTAAAAAGTATAGTGATTTACTAAAAAAGTTTTGTAATGAAGAAAGATTAACTTATGTAGATATTCAAAATTTATTGGATACTGAAGATTTATACGATGGTTTGCATCCTTTCCCTCAAGGTCATCAGAAAATTTTTGAGATAATGAAAGAAGCCGTTAAAAAACTTCAAACTAATTCCTAACACCTAACGCCTATCAACTGTTCCCATGTCCCACCATCTCTATCAAACCGAAGGAATAGTGCTCGGAAGCGCCAATATCGGCGAGTCAAATCGTTATTACCATATTTTCACCAAAGACCTGGGGCTGGTAATGGCCTTTGCCCAGGGAGTGCGCGAACTTAAATCAAAACTGCGCTACCACCTTCAAGATTTTTCGTATCTTTCGCTTGACCTCATTCGCGGGAAAGATACCTGGCGGGTGACTAGCGCCGACACTGGCGCTAGTTTTGAAAATATTTTTCGTGATAAAGAAAAACTGGCCCTTTTTGCCGCCGTGGCCCAATTTCTGAAACGACTCCTTCATGGGGAGGAAAGAAATGAGCCATTGTTTGACGCTCTCACTTTGGGACTTCATTTTTTAGAGAAGGAGACGTTTTCCAAAGACGAGCTTAAAAACTTTGAACTTTTAATAGTGGCGAAAATTCTACACATTCTCGGCTATTGGGGCGGCAATGGAGAAACTAAAGCGCTTCTAGAATCAAAACTTGATAAGGATGTGCTGGAAAAAGTAACGGCTCTCCGCCCAACAATTCTTGGCGAGGTAAACCGCGCCTTGACCGAGAGCCAACTTTGAAAACCAACAACAAACAATCTACAACCTACCAACCATAGTCTCTGTTATAATAAACCCTATGGATACGACCCCAGACGAAAAAGACCCAATAGATAAGTTATCCGAACGCCTGTATCGCAATGACGGCATGAAGACCCGGCATCGGACGGGAATGCTTCACCGCGCTTCATATGATGCGAATAAAGGGTGGGCCAATGAATATGTTGAGAAGGAAAGCAAGGTAGCGAGGCCCACTTCATCGTTATTTAAAAAAATCTTTATCGGTTCGGTTCTGTTCTTTGTCGTTTCGTTTGGTTTTGCTTTCTATATGTTTTATGGAGGGGGAAATGTCGTTTCAAACGAGAAAATTGACCTTTCCATTTTTGGTCCGGCCTTTACCGAAGGGGGCAATGAGTTTGAGCTTGAGTTTGATGTTAAAAATGGCAATAGCCAGGCCCTTCAATATGCCGATTTGGTTATTGAGTATCCAAAAGGGGCCACATTAGAGGGAGATAAGAACACCGTGCGCGTTAGAAAATTTTTAGGGGAACTCCCGGCCGGCGAGTCTAGAGCCGAGCGCGCCAAAATCGTGCTTTTTGGCGAGGAAGGAAGCGAACGTACCGTGAAAGCAATTCTTGAGTATAGAGTCTCCGGATCAAACGCCATATTCGTCAAAGAAGCCGGTTATCTTGTCCACATTAAATCAAGCCCGCTTTCTCTCTCGGTTAATTCTCTGAAAGAGACAAATTCAAATCAGGATTTTGTTCTTAATATAGAAACGCTGGCCAACGCCGACAAGATAATACGGAATATTTTGCTCAAAGTTGAATATCCGGCGGGGTTTGTATTTAGAAATGCGAGCATCCCTTCTTCGTATGGTAACAATACTTGGCGTTTGGGCGCCCTTGATAAGGGAAAAAATAAAACCATCGCTATTCATGGCATTATGCAGGGGGAAGACGGGGAAGAACGTTCGTTTAGAATTTATGTCGGGACAGAAAATGAAAAAGACACGGGAGAGATTGGTGTAATTTATAGCTCATTTCTCCAAACAATCGCCATCAAGCGGCCCTTTCTTGAGACGAAGCTTTTGGTTGACGGTGTTTTAGGAACTGAATATGTCGTTGGGTCAACAGCGCCAATAGCCGGCGAAGTGAATTGGATTAACAATTTGCCAAACAGGGTGCTTGACGCGGAAATTTACGTTCGGATTATAGGAGACATATTGGATAAATCGTCTGTGGTGGCACCCGCAGGGTTTTTCAGTTCAAGCGACAACACCATAACATGGAACAAAGACACAAGTTCGGAGCTTGCCCAGCTTGAGGGCGGCGACAGCGGCAAATTTCCTTTCACTTTCAAAGTCTTGCCCCTTTTCTCCGGAAACAGGACCCTCTTTAGAAATCCGATGATTACCATTGAAGTGGGGGTACGAGGCAGGCGACTTCTTGAAACGAACGTTCCGGAGCAGATTTCCGCGTCGGAGAAAAAAATCATTAAAATAAGCTCAAACGCGCAGCTTAGTGTCCGAGCGTTTTATTACAGCGGCCCATTCAAGAATACCGGCGGTATTCCTCCGCGGGCCGATCGCGAGACCTCATATGCTATCGTTTGGACGGTCCTAAATTCTTCCAACGATTTATCAAAAGCGCAAGTTAAAACAAAATTGCCGACTTACGCGCGCTGGCTAGACTCTGTCAGTCCCCAAGGAGAAGACGTTACTTTTAACCCGGAGACAAGAGAAGTGACTTGGGACTTGAGGCGCGTTGACGCGGGGGTGGGGATAGAAACCGCTCTACGCCAGGCGGCCTTTCAAGTCGGATTTACTCCATCAATAAGCCAAGTGGGAAAACAGGCGGAACTAACGGGGGAAGCCTTGTTTAGCGGCGTTGATTCATTTACTAACGCCGAAATCAATTTCACAAGAAGCGCCCCAACGACCAATCTAATCAATGAGACCAACATCAAGATAGGAGATGATATTATAGTTAAGTAGTGGGTAGTTTGTAGTAATATATAAAAATTCAATTCAAAAAATATAACGGGTACAATATTAGCTCCTCGGCTCGGACATGTAAGGGTACTTCACTCTCGCTTCGTCCTCTTACACATCGCTCGCTCTACGTCGCTAATATAACGGGTACAATCTTGACTCCTCGGTTCGGAAATATGAAAGACTACTTTCATATTTCTCTCGCTCTACGTCGCTAATAAAAAAAATACAATGAAAAAAACAGAAGAAACATTGATGGAAAAAATAGTTTCGCTTTCCAAGCGGCGAGGTTTCATTTATCAGAGTTCCGAAATTTATGGAGGACTTGCCGGCGCGTTTGATTACGGCCCGCTTGGGGTGACACTAAAAAACAATGTCAAAAATCTCTGGTGGAAGATGTTTGTTGAAAGCCGTGACGATATGTATGGAGTGGACGCGGCCATTATTATGAACCCGAAAGTGTGGCAGGCAAGCGGGCATCTTTCCGCCGGGTTTGCCGACCCTATGGTTCTATGCGCGAAATGCCATCACCGCTTCAGGGCTGATCATTTGGAAGACAAAACAAAATGTCCCGAATGTGGCGGTAAATTGGGCGGGGAACGGCGGTTTAACCTTATGTTTAAGACAAATGTCGGGGCCATGGAAGATGATTCCTCCGCTAGCTACTTGCGACCTGAAACGGCCCAGGGAATGTTTGTTAATTTTAAGAATATTATTGATTCATTTCATCCGAAATTTCCATTCGGATTGGCTCAAGCAGGCAAAGCCTTCCGCAATGAAATCGCTCCGCGGGATTTCGTATTCCGCTCGCGCGAATTTGAGCAGATGGAAATTGAATATTTTATCCGAGGAAGCGAGTGGGAAGCGGAATTTGAAATCTGGCGCAAGCATATGGGGGAGTGGCTAGATGCCATTGGCATAAACCGCGACCATGTTCACGAAGTTGAAATTTCCCCGAAAGACTTGGCGCACTATTCCAAAAGGACGATAGATTTTGAATACGAATATCCATTCGGGCAAAAAGAACTTTACGGCCTGGCCTATAGGACCGATTTTGATCTTAAAAATCATGGCAAGGAAAGCGGGGTGGAACTCTCGTATATGGACGATACAACCGGCGAAAAATTTATTCCGCATGTGATTGAGCCGACATTTGGCGTAGACCGCACTATTTTGGCCTTGCTTCTTGAATCCTACACCGAAGACGAGATGAACGGCGAAATGAGAACTTATCTGAAATTTTTCCCGCGCATTGCCCCGGTCAAAGTGGCGGTATTTCCGCTTCTTAAAAATAAGGGAGAGTTAGTCGCCAAGGCTAGGCAAGTTTATGATTCTTTAAAGAAAGAAATCGGTGTGGTTCTCTTTGATGACAACGGCAACATCGGCAAACGTTATCGCCGGCAGGACGAAATCGGCACCCCTTTTTGCGTAACCATTGATTTTGATACACTAGCGGACGATACGGTTACCGTGCGCGACCGCGATACCGGAAAACAAGAACGCATAAATTGCGGAAGGTTGCCCGAATACATAAAAGTTCGTATTTCTTGAGCATTAATTTTAAAAAACGCAAAAACAAAGGCATTTGGGCGCCACTTGGAGGTTTCACCTCCAAGTGGCGCAGGAAACAGCCATTTGCGTGTCTTAAGAAACTCGGCTAGAATTCTTGTATGCTAGATAATCATATTTCAATAAGCATCGGCACAATAGTGAAGATTTTCGTAGTGGCGCTCGTTTTTTGGGCGTTATATCTGATTCGCGATTTGGTGCTGGTGGTGCTTACCTCGGTGGTCATTGCTTCGTCCGTTGAACCATTCACCAGACGGCTCCTCCGTTTCAAAATCCCGCGTGTGGTTTCTGTTATTTTTCTTTTTCTGGCCTTCATATCGCTCTTTCTCATTTTGCTCTACTTTTTTGTTCCCCCTCTCTTTGATGAAGCCGCGAACTTTTTTGAAGCCCTACCGCAATATCTTGGTTTCATAAAAGGATTCGACTCCACCCTTGACGGTCTTTTTGGGGCCCAGAATCTCTTAAGCGATTTTTCGCAAAACTTGGGAGCGAATAATCTTCTTTCCAACGCCAAGGGCACCTTATTCGGTCTTACTGGGGGGGCGCTTCAAACGATTAATTTTGTTTTTGGCGGACTGACTAGTTTTGTATTAATTTTAGTAATCTCTTTTTATTTGGCGGTTCAGGACCGCGGTGTTGAGAATTTTTTGCGCGTCGTTACGCCAGTCAAGCATGAGAAATATATAATTAATCTCTGGCAAAGGTCTCAAAACAAAATCGGGCTTTGGATGCAGGGACAGCTTTTGCTCGGACTTTTGATAGGAGTGTTGATTTATCTTGGCCTCACTATTTTAGGCGTGCCTTATGCATTTCTTCTCGCCATTGTCGGGGCGGTATTTGAACTTATTCCCGTTTTCGGTCCTATAATGGGGGCGGTGCCAGCCGTACTTCTTGGTTTTGTTTCCGGCGGTGCCACGCTCGGATTTATGGTAGTCGGCTTTTATATAATTATTCAGCAGTTTGAAAATCACCTGATATATCCGTTGGTCGTGCGCAAGATAACCGGCGTGCCTCCGCTTCTGGTTATTCTTTCTCTTATTATTGGCTTCAAGCTGGCTGGATTTTTGGGCATAGTTCTTGCGGTGCCTGTTGCTTCGGCGCTTATTGAATTTGTTTCCGACCTAGAGAAAAGAAAAACATTAAGCGCGGAAAGAACGAACGGAGAACACGTAAAAGATGAGGCTTGAATATATTGATATTCATTCCCATATTCACGATAGAGAATTTGACCAAGATCGTGACGCAGTGCTTGCGAGAATGCGAGAAAACCAAGTAGGCACTATTGCCGTAGGCACCCACCATAAAAGTTCACAAGAAGCAGTTGAACTTGCTTTAAAGGAAGAAAGTGTTTATGCCGCCGTTGGCCTTCACCCAACCGACACAAGAGAAACTTTTGACACCGAAGCTTATAAACTGCTTGCTCAAAACAAAAAAGTCGTGGCTATCGGAGAATGCGGACTTGACTATTTTCGCGGCGGTATCGACATGGAGGAGAAAAAAAGACAAGGCGGGCTTTTCCAGAACCAAATAGAACTTGCTCTTTCGGTTGACTTGCCGTTGATGATTCACGGCAGGCCGTCACGCACCAGCATGGACGCTTATCACGATATTCTTGAAATTCTTAATTCATACAAAAACGAGAAAGGCAATTTGCGAGGGAACGTTCATTTTTTTGCCGGAGACATAGATATAGCAAAAAAATTTCTAGACCTCGGCTTCACTATGTCTTTTACGGGCGTTATCACTTTTGCCCGCGATTATGATGAGGTAATCCGTTATATTCCCCCTAATTCAATTATGTCGGAAACCGATGCTCCATACGTCGCGCCCGTGCCTTATCGCGGGGGGCGCAATGAACCCGTTTATGTTATTGAAGTCGTAAGGCAAATTGCCCAAATACGGAGAGAAAAAGAAAGCCTAGTGGGAGAAAGACTTTTAAACAACGCCAAGAGTATCTTTCTGTTGGATTAAGGCCATGTTTTAACTTTTGACTTTTTAATTTTGCTTTGATAATATTGTCCCTATGGTAAAAAATGAAGGAAACGATGAATCAGTGGCGGGAAGCGTGTATGAAATCGGATATTTGGCGACACCCTCAATCGTGCAAGATAAAATTCACGAGGTGTCGGAAAAAATTAACGACCTCATAAAGAAAGCGGGAGGAACCGTTATAACCGATGAAGCACCCAAGCTTCGTGAGCTTGCTTATCCTATGGAGAAAATAGTTGCCCACAAGAAAGAAATTTTTTCAAGCGCGTATTTTGGCTGGGTAAAATTTGAAATTGTTCGGGAGAAGATAAATTCTCTCGCCAAAGAGGTTGAAAGAGAAGAAAATATAATTCGATATCTCCTCATTTCTACTGTGCGGGAAAATACCATTGCTTCTCGCCGCCCCGTGGCAAGGCAAGGGGGAGAAGTTAGGCGCAAAGAGACAAAGGGGCCCAAAATGAGCGATGAGGAGATTGAAAAGACAATTGAGCAACTAATTACACAATAATTTTAAAGCATGTATTTGAATAAGGCAATAATTGTTGGAAACCTAACCAGAGACCCGGAATTAAAATCTCTTCCATCCGGCTCAAAAGTGGCTACTTTTTCTCTTGCCACCAATCGCGTTTGGAAAGATTCTTCGGGGGCTAAGCAGGAATCGGTGGATTATCACAATATTGTCGTCTTTGGGCGGCAGGCGGAAACATCGGCCCAGTATTTAAAAAAGGGGCAGTCCGTGCTCGTTGAGGGTAGGATTCAAACCAGAAGCTGGGACGCGGCTGACGGTACCAAAAAATACCGCACCGAGATCGTAGCCGACAGGGTGCAGTTCGGCCCCAAAAGCGCCGCAGGGGGGTCTTCTCCGGAGAAAAGTTCAACTGGCCCTAAAGAAAAAGAAGATGTTATTGAATATCCGACCGAAGAGGCCAATCCGGAGGATATACCGTTTTAATAAAAAGAGATGAGCGTATAGCATTGAGCGAATATAGATAAAATCGGACTCACTAAACGCTAATCGCTAAAAGCTAAAAAACTACCATGAACAAGCAATGCTACTTCTCACAAAATAATATTAAGCATATTGACTATAAGGATACGGAAATCCTGAAGAAATTTTTGACGCCGCACTCAAGGATGATGTCAAAAAAACGCTCGGGTGTTTCTTCCATAAACCAGCGCAAGCTTGCAACCGCCATCAAGCGCGCCCGCTTCATGGGGCTTTTGCCGTACGTTTCTCGCTAGCCAATAACCAATTTACCTCGCTTCGGCGAGGTTTTTTCGCAGATTTTAAAATACAACACAATGATTATTTGGAAGCTCTTACTTGGAAGCTCGGCTTCCAAGTAAGAGCTTCCAAGTTCTATATTCTCAAAAATATTATAATGAAAGGATAATGGGGACAGCCACTACTGTCTCCTTCGCGCGAATGAGTTATTGGCGTAACTTTGTTGATTGTAAATTTTTTGTCGTAAGTCGTAGGTTGTTTGTTGTTAGTTACTTACTTACTCGCTCCACGTATTCTCCCGTTTCGGTGTTGACACGGATGATGTCGCCCACGTTTACGAAAAATGGGACCGTAACGCTTGTTCCTGTTTCAAGTATGGCGGATTTGCCGCCGCCAGAGGCGGTATTGCCTTTTATTCCCGGCGGAGCATCTTTGATAGCAAGCTCCACTTTAATAGGAAGCTTGATACGAATAATTTTTTGGTCGTCTTCGTCGTCTCCGGTGAAAGTGAGAGCGTCCACCATGGTGTTTCCTTTTAAAAATTTTGCCGGCTCACCGATGAGATTCTCCTCCAAAGAGAAACGTCTGGATGGGTCATTTATTTCGCAAAACCAGAACTCACCGCGATTGTGGTATAAAAATTTAATTTTCTTTGAACCGATATCGGCCTCCGTTACTTTGTCTGAAGCATGAAAAGTGGCCGAAACAACCCTGCCCGAAAGGAGACTTCTTAACTTAGTCTGGTTCTGGGGTTTCCTTTGCTGGGTGCGGGCCACGTGAGATTCAAGCACCTCAAAAGGTTCATTATTGTAGAGGATGTATTTTCCCCCGCGTATCTCGTTGTATTCCAACATAGTGCGCCCAATTATATGGAATTTTCGCGAGATTGCAAATCTTTCAGCAGAAATAGATTCTATTTATTGCTTGCTTCTTCCACCAATTTCTTTTTGATTTCTTTTTCTATCTCGTTTGCCACTTTGTGATTTTCTCGCAGAAATGTGCGAGTGGCGTCATAACCTCTCCCCAGCTTCTCCGCTCCGTAGGTGTATGAACCGCCGCCGGCTTTTTGAATAATCTCGTACTTTTCGCCAAGGGCTATCAATTCTCCCTCGCGTGAAATTCCTTCATTGTAAATTATGTCAAACTCGGTGCTTTTGAATGGAGCGGCCACTTTGTTTTTCACCACTTTCACCCGCGTGCGCGAGCCGACCATCTCCTCCCCTTTTTTAATTGAAGCGATTTTCCTGATATCCAGACGGACGGACGTATAAAATTTCAGGGCTTTGCCGCCGGGCGTTGTTTCCGGATTCCCAAACATCACTCCGATTTGCATCCTAATCTGGTTGATGAATATAACGATAGTTTTTGATTTAGCGGTAATGGCGGTCAATTTGCGTAGGGCCTGGGACATCAATCTTGCCTGTTTGCCGACATGGTATGCGCCCATATCACCTTCAATTTCATCTTTGGGGGTCAGAGCGGCCACGGAGTCTATCACCACCACGTCAATTTTCCCGGAGCGCACCAGACTTTCCACAATTTCAAGGGCTTGCTCGCCGGTGTCCGGCTGGGAGATTAAGAGATCATTAATATTAACGCCAAGTTTTTTGGTGTATTCAGGGTCCATGGCGTGCTCGGCGTCAACAAAAGCGCAGATTCCTCCTTTCTTTTGGGCCTCGGCGATGACATGCAAGGTGAGCGTTGTTTTTCCACTAGACTCCGGTCCGAATATTTCTATAATTCTGCCGCGGGGCAGTCCGCCCACACCCAAGGCAAAATCAAGCCCTAAGGAGCCCGTAGAAATGGCTCCCACATCCACCCTCGGCCGGTCGCCCAACTTCATAATTGAGCCTTCTCCGAATTTAGTTTGTATTTCTTTAATTGTGTCTTCAATTGAAGCGCCTATTTCTCTATCGTCTTTTTTTATTTTTTTTATCATGACTGTTTAATTATTTAAATGGTTATCATTTTTTGCGCACAATCTCCAAGGTTGCCTCTTTTTCTTTGCCGAACCGGTCAATTCCCTTGACGCTTATTATAGTATAGCCGAGCGGCACGACCAATTGCTCGCGGAAATTTCCTTTTTGGTCTATTAAAATCGGGCGGTCATTTACGGATATTTTTGATATATTTTTCGTTGTTCCCTCAAGTGTAATCAATGAGTCCGTTAAAACACTTCCGTTCGCGGGCGAGAGGATGGTAATCCCCGGGCCATTAATCAAGTTTTTAGTTTGGAAATAACTGTAGACTATTATAACAAGCGCTATAAGCGCGACAAATACAACTTTGATAATTTTCCTGAGAGGGCCTGAAAGAGCGTAGGGCATTTCATTGCGGGCCTCGGGCGTCGGCGTCTTCGCGACCAAGAACATGACGTGGTTTTGCCCCCTCGCCCGGGCCGATGACCCCCTTTTCTTCAAGCATATCTATAAGACGGGCTGCCCGGGCGTACCCCACTTTTAATTTTCGCTGAAGATAAGACGAAGAGGCTTTACCGGCTTCAATCACAACGAGCCTTGCTTCCTCATACAACTCATCGTCATCCTCAAGCGCCTTATCCTCATCTAAAGTTGCCTCAAATATGGATTTACTGCCGGGGATATTTTCGGTCATGGTGATTTCAGACGGAACCTCGTCTTTGTACTGGTCCGCAAGGTGATTGACCACTTTTTTCACTTCCGTTTCGCTGATGAAAGCGGACTGGACGCGTTCCGGTTTGGTCATGTCGCCTGAAATATAGAGCATGTCCCCGGCACCGAGAAGCGTTTCCGCCCCGCCGGTGTCTAAAATAGTGCGAGAGTCTATCTGCGAAGAAACCTGAAGGGCGATACGCCCGGGAATGTTTGCTTTGATTAGTCCGGTGATAACATTAACACTCGGACGTTGGGTGGAAAGAACCAAGTGAATACCGACAGCTCTCGACATCTGGGCCAAGCGCACCACGCCCGCCTCAAGTTCTCTCGGATAGGTTGACATAATATCAGCCAGCTCATCAATGACAATGGCGATATAGGGCATGCGTTCGGGAAGCTCCACGAACTCTTCCTTTTCCTTATTAGAACGCTCTTTTTGCTTGGCGTAGGCGGGAAAAACTATATTTTGATGATAAGACTCAATATCGCGGACAGATTCAGTTTCCAAAATGTCATAGCGCCGCTCCATTTCTTTGGCCGCCCACTTAAGCGAAAGAATGGCTTTTTTGGCCTCGGTGATTACCGGTGTAAGAAGGTGCGGAATCCGGTTGTAAAGAGTCAGCTCAACTCGCTTGGGGTCTATCATTATAAAACGGAGGTCTTCCGGCGAGTTGCGGTAGAGCAGGGAATTGATAATGGCGTGTATGGTGGCGGATTTTCCCGAGCCCGTGGCCCCGGCTATTAAAAGGTGAGGCATCTTGCCCAAGTTGGCGAATATTGATTTACCGGAAACGGCCCGGCCAAGCGCCATCATCAGAGGTTTCGTCGCGCCGGCGAATTTTTCATCGGAAAATAATGTGGACAGGCCCACGGTGGCTTTTACGGTATTCGGAATTTCAACGCCGACTAAGGATTTGCCGGGAATGGGGGCTTCAATGCGAATGGGATGGGCGGCAAGAGCTAAAGCCAGGTCGTTTTTCAGACCGACAATGCGCGAGAGTTTCACTCCTTCGGCTGGCTTTAAGGCGTAGCGGGTGACAGTAGGACCGATTGAAACCTCGTCCATTTCCACATCAATGCCGAAATTCTGGAGAGTGCGTTTGATGATATTGGCGTTGGCTTTTACATCGCCCACATCGGGCTTGCCGCGGTCTTTTTCAAAGATGGAGAGTGGCGGGGGAGAGTAGTTGGCAAAACGCCGCAAGTCGCGGCTGCCCTTCGGGCTTATCAGAATTTCTTCTTCCCCTTTTTTAATCCCCGAGTTGCGTGCTTTTTTATCAGAAGGACCATCTTTTTCCACGGGTTCATTTTCAGACGGAATTCCTGCGATAATCGGCTCTATCTCGCGAGTGTCTATTTTTTTGCCCGTATCTTTTTTTGAAAATTTCCTCCAGAAAAAAATTGTATCGGCCCTTGGGCGGGCGTCAAAAATAACAAGGAGAGAGATTATCAACGCCCCGCCGAGTACAACTAAACTGATATATACATCAAAAAATTTTATGAGAGGGTAAGAAACGATTTCACCGGCAATTCCCCCCTTTCCGCTAAGACCAATGTGAATAATACCAAGACCCGAAAGTAAAAAAAGAATTGACCCTAACAAATGAGCAGACCCCACATCCGGTCTAAGCGAACGGAGGTAGGAAAGAGAAAGTATAAAAAAAAGAGCTGGCAGAAGATAATATCCGACTCCGAACAATAAAGACAAAAATGTATATATGGTATTGCCCGCCACTCCGGCTTTGCCGATTGAGGCAAACATAAAAAGAGCCGACAGCACGAAAAATAAAATACCAAATACGGCATGCACCGTCGTTTCCTTCAATCCGGGGTTTAATTTTGAAATGCTGAAAAATTTTTTATCCCCCGCTTTTCCATTCTTTTTAGCCATTTTTATAATTATATCACAACGGGCTAGAAATTAGCTGGTAGGAAGATAGGATTTGGTAAAAATAACTCAATGTTTTCTTTCCCTCTTTTCTACCCACTTAATACTTAATACTTAATACTTAATACTTAATACTACCCTTTTGACTTTCCC
>JBBTTL010000006.1:0-2720 GCA_038064275.1 Patescibacteria group bacterium
AAGACGCCACAGGACAGATTAAAATCACCTGGTTTAATCAGCCGTATCTGGTCAAAATGTTTACAGCGGGAAGCTCGGTCAAGGTGGCGGGCAAAGTGGCAGAAAGCAAATCGGGAATCTACCTTGCCAATCCGGAAATAGAAAAAACCAAGGACTTCCCGATTGATTCACATAACTCTCTTTTTCAAAAAAACGGGCATGGTCAGGGTGGGCCGTCGTTTTATCCCGTTTATCCCGAAACACGCGGCATCACCTCACGCTGGTTTTATCACGGCATTAAAAAAATTCTCTCTGATATGGCGCTCGATGAAATTAAAGATTCAATACCGGAAGAAATTCTAAAAAAATATAGTCTTCCAAACATAAAAACGGCGCTCATTTGGATACATGCCCCACGCAATGAAAAAGAAAGTGTGGCGCCCAGAAAAAGGTTTGCTTTTGAAGAAATATTTTTCATCCAGCTCTCCCGCCAGCGCGACCGATTGCGCTATGAAGCATCTCCGGCCTACGCGGCGCACGCGGGTAAAAAGATGACTGATAAATTTATAGGCAAATTTCCTTTCAAGCTGACTGATGCGCAAATTAAAACCATAGACCATATTTTGACCGACCTTGCCAAGAATCATCCAATGTCGCGCCTGCTTGAGGGAGATGTCGGCTCCGGCAAAACCGCCGTGGCCGCGGCGGCTGTTTACGCCATCGTCATGACGCGGCCAAACAGCAGTTCGCCAACCGGCGGATTCGGACATCTTCAGGTTGCCTATATGGCCCCTACTGAAATTCTAGCCCAACAGCATTTTGAATCTTTTATGGAATATTTCAAGGGTACGGGCGTACAAATAGGTCTCATAACCGGCTCGGGCTGTAAAAAATTCCCCTCAAAGGTAAACCCAAACGGAGCAACGCCCATCTCCCGCGCGCAGCTTTTGAAATGGACGGCGGAGGGGATTATTCCAATGTTAATCGGTACACACGCGCTTATTGAAAAATCGGTTATTTTTAAACATTTGGCGTTAATAATTATTGATGAACAACATAGGTTTGGAATAAACCAACGCGCCAAACTTGCCAGAAAATCAGGTATTCTTCCCCACCTTCTATCAATGACGGCAACACCTATACCCCGTACTCTTGCTCTCACCATATACGGCGATTTGGATTTGTCTTTGCTTGATGAAATGCCCGCCGGCAGAAAACAAATCATTACTGAAATCGTCACGCCAAATAAGCGCCAAGAAGCTTATGAAAAAATTCGCCATGAGCTCTCGCGCGGACGGCAAGCTTATGTGATATGCCCGCGCATAGACGAACCGGACCCGGAAAAAGAAATGGCCCTCATCGCCAAGTCTGTTAAAGCGGAAGCCGAGCGGCTGTCAAAAGAAGTTTTTCCTGAATTTTCCATAGATATTTTGCACGGAAAGATGCGGCCGGCGGAAAAAGAAAGTGTTATGCGAGAATTCGCCCGAGGTGAAACAGACATACTCGTTGCTACTTCGGTCGTTGAAGTCGGTGTAAATGTGCCGAATGCCACTTTAATAGTGATTGAGGGAGCCGAACGTTTCGGCCTGGCCCAGCTTCATCAGCTCCGCGGCAGAGTCATAAGGAGCACGCACCAGCCATATTGCTTTATTTTCTCCGAAACCAAATTGGAAAAATCTCTGGCTCGCCTAAAAGCTCTTGTTACCGCCAAAAACGGTTTCGAACTGTCCGAACTTGACCTGGAGCTACGCGGCGCGGGCGAACTTTCCGGTGGGAAACAATGGGGCATCTCCGACCTCGGCATGGAAGCAATAAAAAATATAAAAATGGTTGAAGCGGCCCGGACCGAAGCGAAAGAATTGTTAAGCAAAGACCCAGAACTTGCGAGATACCCCTTGCTCCGAGACAGAATCGCCCCAGAAAAAATTGACATACATTTTGAGTAGAATTAATGCTCCATTCTTAAAATGGCACAAACTCCAGAGTTTGTGAGAGGTTTAGACTCTCACTGACAAAACTCCCGTGCGCTTGGAGTAAAATTTCCTACTGGAAATTTTATAAAGATGGTTCCTCGGGTCAATCCTTGGTAGATTTGCCCAGAGATTATGTCTTGCTTTTGAGCTGTATCGCTAATTTTATAACTTTTTCCAGCATAGCCTTGGCGTTTTTTTTGTGTGTTTCAGCATTTGCCAGATTTCCGTTTTCATCAAATGCCGCCCAAATGTTTGGAATCAATACCTGCTCCCGAACATCGTACATTTGCAAGTCTGCCGCAATCTGACGCAGGTGTTCAACCGCTCGCGAACCCCCCGCAAGGCTTCCATAACTTACAAAACCGACAGGTTTGTTATTCCATTCCTTATATGGATAATCAATGGCGTTTTTCAAAGCCGAAGAAATACTGTGGTTGTACTCGGGACTAATGATTATAAAACCGCTTGCTTCATCTACTTTATCTAGCCATTTTTGTACACCAGGATTCTTGTGTGGGCCTTGTCGCACGCTGGGCGGTATAGCATCGGCAAACAGGGGTAATGGAAAATCGCGCAAGTCTACCAGTTCTAAATCAGCGTTCTCTGTGTCTTTAACCGTATTCATAAACCATGAAGCAACTTTTTCGCCAAGGCGTTCTTCGCGAATACTTCCAAGTATTATGTGAATTTTTTGTTTATTCATATGTAAATATAAATGAATATATTAAATTGATATAATTCTATCTCTCGGCTGATGAGAAAATGTGC
>JBBTTL010000007.1:0-2161 GCA_038064275.1 Patescibacteria group bacterium
TGGAATAATAAACGCGCAGGGGGCAGGTTTCGGTTGTCAACGATCATTTTTCTAAACAGTTTAATAAACAAAAAAACCGCTTTTAGGCGGTTCGGACATACCGAGAAAACCCGGAACGTCTTTTACCGCTTTTTCGTGTTTTTGTTAGCAAACATATTTAGATTTGGATAGTATATATGAAGCAAAAAAGATGTCAAATCTGATGAAAAACCCCTCCCTGCTAGCAGGGAGGGGTTTTTCTTACATAACTCAACAATTGGTGTTACTTGCGATTTGAGATTTCGCTTCTTAGGTTTTCAAGGAATCGAGAAGCCGCTTCTTTACCTCCAAGACCGAAAGCAAGACCGCCCGCGAGAGCAAGCATTGCTACGAGACCAGTGAAGAGAATCTGCATAAAGGCCGGCGCGATTCCCAAATGGGCAAGCGCGGTAATAAGGGCCAAAATCAAGATTGCCCAACGGGCGATGCTTCCCAAGAAACCGGCAGATTGAACTTGCGCGGCTTTGGCGGCGCTAGTTACCACTCTCTGCACTACATCCGCTACTACCCCTGCCACAAGCAGGATAAGCGCGGCTACAATTACGTTCGGAAGATAACCGAGCACTACATCTCTCAAAAATTCATTGACCTGCGTTAATCCGACGATTTGCAAAGACGCAATCAAGAAAACTACTATAACAAACCATCGAACAAGCTGTCCTATGAATTCTCCGGAATTGAGCTCCATTCCGGCGCGGCGCAATACCGCGTCAAGCCCGGCGCTTTTAAGCGCGGTATCCAGCTTAAGCATACCGATAACTTGCGCCAAGAGTCGGCCCACAATTGAAGCAACAATCCAGCCGATGATAAAGATAAGGATTGCCACAATGAAACTAGGCACGAAAGAAATCACTCCAACCCATAGGTCCTGAAATGATTCTGCCAGCACCTGTCCCCATGTTTGTACTACCATATTTTTTTCTCCCCCGCCCTCTGGCGTAGAGAATTTCAGCAATTACGCTGATTAATCTGTTAATTCAAAATCTTATGCATAACGAAGTGAGTGTTTACACTCTACTCCACCCAGCACCTTCCCACCTCACAATTTATCGAAACCCTCATTTAATCAGCTGAGTTAAAAGAAGACGACGAAACAAAAAGTGAACTTAGAAGGTGCTGGGTTTTTGCTTGCTACCAATCGAACTATCTCTTGGGCAAGCAAAAACTTTAAAAATTCGACCTTTTAAAGCTACTGTAATAATAGCACTTTCTGGGATTTATGGTGAATAGGCTGTGGATAGCCAAGATAGCGATTAGGCAATAGCGTTTAGCGATTAGTTGGGGCAAAAAACGCTTTGAATTCTATGCATTTCTCACTAATCGCTCTTCGCTCTTCGCTAAACGCTTCCTATTCTACTTTAATCTTTTCTATCAAGCGCTCGTGGGGATAGTCTAAAATATCACGTATAAATTTGTCGTACATGTCCAGACGGTAAATAAATTCTTTGGTATTCAGTACGGCATAACGCAATTCCTTGCCGATCTCGGCTTCCATATTTTTTAGCGAACGTTCAATAACATTTCGCTTTAGATGGTCCCCCACAATTAAAATGTCCGCCCTGCTGTTCTCGTCTTTTATAAAAACCCCCGCGATAACCAAAAGCTTCAAATTGCCCACCCTGCGAAATCTTTTTATAATCTCACCGCGCTTCAAAAATTTGTAATCTATCAATAGGTTTCGTAACGATTCAATATAGGCAAAGTTTTTATTGAGAAAAAATCCCGCTATTTTTAATTTCTTGGTGAAAACTTTTTTGCCTTTCTTTTTTTCAATCAAAAGCTCAAGCTTGCCCCGTTTTATAAAATTCAAACCCATCAAATACGAAACTTCTTGGCGCGCCAAACCAAGTGGTACTTTGCTTCTTGAACTAACTTCTTTCAAGGAAAATCCCCCTCCGGGATTAAAAAGAAAAAGTCGCATTATTTTTACGCGCGGCGCTCCCCCCAATAGCTTGCTTAGAATTTCCATACGGATATATACAGATATAGTATCAAAAATTGTGTTTTAAAGGAAATGAAAACCGCTAGCTAATGCTAGCGGTTTTCATAAAATTAGACCAAAAATCAATTGCGCTATTTCAACTCCACCTTGTCCCGCGTAATTTTTTGCTAAAAATTCGCG
>JBBTTL010000008.1:0-30805 GCA_038064275.1 Patescibacteria group bacterium
GGAAAAGCGGTTACGGCTGGGACAAGCTTTTAAAAGGAAGGACGGGAAGAGTTTTTATAAACATGGATGCGAATCCGTGGATTACCCGGATTCTTTTCGGCGACAATTCTAACGAGATTAGAAACTCCATTTTCGGCTTTGCCGGCATCAAAACTCGCGTGACCAAAATAGGTCCGCTTAAAGAAGTAACTCCCGAGAAAAAAGAAAATTGGAAAAAAATGGTTTTTGAAATGGGAAAGAAAGCTCAATAGTTTGATAAATTTAAACAAGGACACGACATTCTACATTCTACCAAAAAACACAGATGTATATTCTAGTATTTTGCAAAAAACTAAAATAAGGAAAATAAGAAGTTAATGAGATACAAATAAATACAAAAATATGAAATTATCGATAGGCATGGAGAGAACACAACTAGACACGGCACTAGCGATATTAAGCTGATTCCATTTGAATTTAATATAAAACTCCCACCTCCGCCACTCAAAGGGGGAATTGATTACGGTTTTATGGCACAGAAAAAGTAATTGCTATATTTAAAAACAAGTGGTATGGTTTTCTTATATAGAAAATTAAGGGAGAAGTCCTTTTTATGGCTTTAATGCACAAAGAAAATATTTAACCATGTTCATCCAAAAGAAAATTTTATATGCGGTTGGCGGAGTAGCAATACTCGCTGTTGGTATTTTTATTGGCTCATCGTTCGGAAACGGGAAAGCAAATCTGCCGGTGGAACAATCCGCGACAGTCAGCAATGTCGCGGACGTATTAAATACAAGCACAACATCGCAATCCAGTGAACTTGTGAAAGTGGTGCGAGTAGTGGATGGCGACACAATTGATGTAGAAATAGGCGGTAAGACAGAGCGAGTGCGTTATATTGGCATTGATACGCCGGAGACGGCTGATCCGCGTAAACCGGTACAGTGCTTTGGCGTGGAAGCATCAAAGAAAAATAAAGAACTGATTGAAGGGAAAATGGTCAGATTAGAAAAAGACATTACTGATAGAGATAAATACAAGCGGTTGCTTCGGTATATCTGGCTCGGCGATACGCTTATTAATCAAGAATTGGTAGCGCAAGGATTCGCCAAATCATATTCCTATCCGCCGGATATAAAATACCAAGACAAATTCGTGGCGGCTGAAAAGAAAGCGAGAGAAGATAAACTTGGTCTCTGGACCGCGTGTGCTTCGGAAACCGCTCCCACAACGACAGTTACGCCACCTGTAACGCAAACCCCCACCTCGGGATCGTCTTGCACTATTAAGGGTAATATCAGCTCGTCAGGCGAGAAAATCTACCATATGCAAAGTTGCGGTTCGTACTCAAAAACAGCGATTGATAAAAATCGCGGCGAACAGTGGTTTTGTTCAGAATCCGAGGCGCAAACTGCCGGCTGGCGCAAGGCATTGAATTGTCCATAAACAAGATGTTGTCGCGAGCGCAGTTATGGTTGTATCAAACTAAAATAAATTGAAAAAGTATGGATTTACAAGAATTTAAGAGACAATATGTACAGCAAGAATTAGGCATTTCCGAACAATTTGGGAAAATCTTTCCTCCTTTACGTTTTTTAAAGCAGAAAGGTAAAAAAGTTATTCTTATCAAAGGAGGTCATGTCGTACATCACTTAAAAAGTATTTCTGATATTGTAATCAGTGCGCAAAATATTAAAAAACATATTACAGGCATAAAGCAAAAACCTGGCGTTAAGCCAGGTCTTGCGGATCGTAATCCCGAATCCACGGGTAGGACGACCTTAAAGTCGTAATCACATATTAGCATGGCTGGAAGAACAAAGTCAAAAGAAGTTTATCCACAGCTCTTTTTGCGTTAAAAACACTATATGTCCAGTACAAAACTATCAATCGGCATTGTGGGATTACCAAATGTCGGCAAATCAACCCTTTTTAATGCTTTGACTAAAAAAGGGGTGCCGGCGGAAAACTATCCGTTCTGCACGATTGACCCTTCGGTGGGCATAGTTCCCGTACCGGACGAACGGCTAGATTTGCTTTCTAAATTTTCAAATTCCGCGAAAACCATACCAACTGTTGTAGAATTTGTGGATATTGCCGGATTGGTAGCTGGTGCCTCAAAGGGCGAAGGTTTGGGCAACAAGTTTTTGGCGCATATACGCGAGACGGACGCGATTTTACAAATTGTCCGTATTTTTTCCGCCAAAGGCGGACCCGCCTCCGGCGGGGAAGATATTGTGCATATCTATGGAGAGATAGACCCTTTGCGTGACATTAAGATTATTAATTTAGAACTTATACTTGCTGATTTTGAAACTGTACAAAAACGATTGCAAAATTTGGGTAAAGATATTAAGAAGGGTGACAAGAAAGCGATTAAAGAAAGCGAGTGCCTGAATAAAATTAATAAGGCCCTTGAGGCCGGCCTATTCGCGCGAATGGTACCATTAGACGAAGAAGAGATGGCACTCGTAAAGCAACTTAATCTTTTGACAACCAAGCCGATTTTGTACGGGCTTAATAAAAAGGCGGGTGGCAAAAATCTTGATGAGTCATCAAGCGAGGAAGATAAAAATCGTTTTGCTGAAGTTGTACGATATATCGTACAAGACCTATCCAGCCAATATGTAATAATTGACGCGAAAATTGAAGATGAACTTAAGGACTTTGAAGGAGCAGAAAAGGAAAATTTTAGAAAAGAGCTTGGAGGGCAAGATGATGGGGTTAACTCACTTATTGTTTCAAGTTATTCACTTTTAGGATTAATAACTTATTTCACAACCGGAGAAGATGAAACCAGGGGGTGGACGATAAAAAAAGGAGCTACTGCGCCTGAAGCAGGCATGGCAATACATAATGATTTTAAAGATAAATTTATACGAGCCGAAGTTATTTTTTGGAAAGATTTACTTGATGTCGGCTCTTATGGAAAAGCCCGCGAAAAAGGCCTTGTGCGGACGGAAGGAAAGGAGTATGTCGTAAAAGACGGAGACGTGATTGAGTTCAAAATCTAAAATACGGAGGTAGGGCCTCAGTAGAACATTGGATTTTAAGTTTTGTGGGTATATAATTTCTTATATGGAAACATTACAAAAACCAAAAACGACGCCGAAAGATTTTTTTATCCATCTTGGCGCGATTGCAGCGCTGTATATAAGCGCAGTAAGCGTTTTAACGCTCCTTTTTGAGATTATTGACCAGCTTTTTCCGAAACCGTTTGAGTACACGGACCCATATGCGGGCGGGGTCAGTCTAGCGATGGCCATGCTTATGGTGGCGTTCCCTCTTTATCTTTTCTTTATGCGCGTCATTTCAAGCGCCGAGCGCGCAGTACCCGAAAAGCGCGACCTTCCGGTGCGCAGATGGCTTGTGTACCTCACTCTTTTTCTTGCGGGAGCAGCCATCGCGGTTGACCTTATTGTGCTTCTGCAGAAATTCTTTGCCGGCGAGGAGATTACACTTGCGTTCGCGCTCAAGGTTATTTCTATTGTTGTCGTTCTTGCGGCGGTGTTTGGTTATTATCTTTATGACATTAAGCACAAGCTCGACGAGGGAGCAAAAATACGTACGCGCTCGGCATACGCCGCGAGTGCGTTTATTGTTCTCGCAATCGCACTTGGATTCTGGGTGATGGGCTCGCCGTACACGCAAAAAGAAAAACGTTTTGACGCGGTACGCGTGTCGCATCTTCAAACAATCCAATATCAAATCGTTTCTTATTGGCAAAACAAAGAAAAACTGCCCGCAACGCTTGCTGACCTCAAAGACCCGATAAGCGGATTTGTTCTTCCTACGGACCCGTCAACAAACACTTCTTATGAGTACGTATCAACCGGAAAACTCTCATTCCAGCTGTGCGCCACATTCAGCAAAGAAACGCCAACTGGCGCGAGCTTACAAGAGTTTACCGTTCCAGCGTATCCATACAAAAACAGAGTGAACGAAAATTGGTCTCATGGCGCCGGCCGTGCGTGTTTTGACCGCGCTATTGATCCGGAACTTTACCCCGTTAGAAAGCTATAATCGCATCATCACTTGGCCTCCAGAGTCTTAAGCATTGGAAAAATATACTGTCATTTGCTAATTTCTCATTATTTCATTGGCTTCTAACGGGGCGGTTTTTACAATCACGAACCGGCACAAAGGCAATGCTCGCAGAAAATTTCATGGAAAGCTTTTCTTTTGTTAAGATATATTGTATTGATACGCCATGGAACCATATAACCACAAAGATATAGAAAAAAAGTGGCAAGATAGATGGGAAAAAGAAAAAATCTATCAAGCAAAAGACAAAAGTAAAAAACCGAAATATTACTGCCTGATTGAATTTCCATACCCCTCAGGTGACGGTCTTCATGTTGGACACCCGCGCCCTTATATTGGAATGGATATTATTGCCAGAAAGAGACGGGCTGAAGGCTACAACGTACTTTATCCCATCGGTTGGGACGCGTTTGGCTTGCCGACCGAAAACTACGCCATCAGAACAAAAACTTCGCCCGAGATTGTCACCAAGCAAAATACGGATACTTTTAGGAGACAAATTAAGTCACTCGGTATTTCTTTTGACTGGTCGCGCGAGATAAATACCACCGACCCGAAGTATTATAAGTGGACACAGTGGATATTTTTACAGTTGTTCAAACACGGTTTGGCCTACAAAAAGAAAACTGCTATCAATTGGTGTATTGATTGCAAAATAGGCCTCGCCAACGAAGAGGTGGTGAACGGGTTGTGTGAACGTTGCGGCGGGGCAACGGAAAAACGAGAAA
The DNA here is from genome assembly GCA_038064275.1 of Patescibacteria group bacterium. Lineage (GTDB taxonomy): Bacteria > Patescibacteriota > Minisyncoccia > Phycocordibacterales > VMEP01 > JAUYLU01. Next base: position 4,755 of record JBBTTL010000008.1, read on the forward strand.
AGGAACAATGGATGCTGGCCATTACCAAGTATGCCGACAGGCTGTATGACGATTTGGACAAAGTTGATTATCTGGAAAAGATTAAAATACAGCAGAGAAATTGGATTGGTCGAAGCGAAGGGGCGGAATTAAATTTTAAAGTTAAAAGTGGAAAGTTAAAAGTTGATAATGAAATTAAAGTATTTACAACAAGACCAGATACTTTGTTTGGCGCGACATATATGGTCTTGGCGCCGGAACACGAGTTAATTGAAAACTTAAAGTTAAAAATTGAAAATTGGGATGAGGTTTTACGATATATCGTAATAAGTAAAAAGAAAACGGAAATTGAGAGGACGACGGAAGGAAGGGAAAAGACGGGAATTGAGTTGAGGGGGATTAAGGCGATCAATCCGGCGAACGGGGAAGAAGTTCCAATTTTTATCGCCGACTATGTGCTCGCGCACTATGGCACGGGCGCGATTATGGCAGTCCCCGCGCATGACGAACGGGACTTCGCGTTTGCGGAAAAATTTGATTTGCCGAAACCGCATGTTATTGAACCATATTTTGTTACAGGTGCTGGAAAAGATGGCGTTCGCGATGACAAGAAAACCGTTGAACGCGATGCGATTACTGCCATTGTAAAGCACTGGGCAGAGGACAAGTATCTGGTCCTCAAGTGGAAGAACGTGAATTGGCACACTTTTATTACTGGCGGTGTTGAAAAGGGGCAAACACCAGAAGGGGCCGCACGCGCGGAAATACTTGAAGAAACGGGATACAGTGATATTAAGACCGCATCGGAATTGCCAAGGTTCCATGCAAGATTTTTCCATGTACCAAAAGATGAAAATCGTTTTGCTCACTTTCGCACATTCTATTTTGAGCTAGAGAGTGGCGCTCAAGCAGTTGTTTCTGACGATGAACGGGCGAGGCATGACTATCTTTGGTTAGCACCGAATGAACTTGTGCGAGTTATTACTCCAGAGGGGCATCATTATGTTTGGAATGAATTTAAAAATGGCGCGTCGGCGTATGCTGGCATTGGCATTTTGACCAACTCCGGCAGGTTTGACGGAATGGAGAGTGAGGCGGCGAAAAAAGCAATCACGGAATTTGTTGGGGGGGAAATGAAGACGACGTATAAACTGCGTGATTGGGTATTTTCCCGTCAGCGTTATTGGGGTGAACCGATTCCGCTTGTTTTTTGCGAGAAATGCGAGTATGTACCGGTGTCAGAGGAGGACCTGCCGGTTTTACTTCCCGAAGTGAAGACGTACACGCCGACAAAGACAGGAGAATCGCCGCTCGCTAAGATTGATTCGTGGGTCAATGTGAGGTGTCCTAAATGCGGAGGCGGGGCAAAAAGAGAGACCGACACTATGCCAAATTGGGCCGGTTCATCTTGGTATTTTTTGCGTTATATTGACCCGCGCAACGAGACGACGCTTGCCGACAGAAAAAAACTGGACAATTTCATGCCGGTTGATTGGTATAACGGAGGAATGGAGCATACAACTCTTCATCTTTTATACTCGCGATTCTGGCATAAATTTCTTTTTGATATTGGGGTGGTGCCGGCAAGCGAACCGTACGCTAAACGTACTTCGCACGGCATGATTTTAGCCGAAGGAGGGGAGAAAATGTCCAAGTCAAAAGGCAATGTGGTAAACCCCGACAGCATTGTGGAAAATTTTGGCGCCGATACTCTCCGTCTTTATGAAATGTTTATGGGTCCATTTGACCAATCGGTCGCATGGAGCGCGGAAAGCATCATCGGCCCCCGCCGATTTTTGGAACGCGTTTGGAAACTCAAAGACAACCTACAACTTACAACCGACAACTCACAACACTATAAAAAGATTGAAACACAACTGCACAGAAAAATTAAAAAAGTGGGGGAAGATGTTGAGCTGATGCACTTCAATACGGCGGTGTCAGAAATGATGATTCTCGCCAACGAAATGGACAAGTTAGAAAAAGTTCCGCAAGATTATTTTGAAGTTTTTTTGAAACTGCTTTCCCCTTTTGCTCCGCATATTACGGAGGAAATTTGGAATTTGCTGGGGCACAAAAAATCAATTCATCAAGAACCGTGGCCGAAATACGATGAAAGCAAATTGGAGTCCGCGACAATCAACCTTGCCGTTCAAGTGAACGGCAAGGTGAGGGCGGTCATTGAAGTGCCGGCCGCGATTGGGGAGGAAGAGGCAAAAAATCTGGCCACCAAAGATGAAAAAATCAAAACGTGGATAGGGAACAAAGAAATCAAACGAATTATTTACATTAAGGGAAAACTAATCAGCATCGTTTTGGCGAGTTAAGATTGGATTGGTATACTTTATACCAAACCTGGCTGTATTTGACAGAAACAATGTAACAATGTTATGCTCTAAAAACAAACATATGGTCAATATAATACTTTCATTTAAGCCAAAACAAGTTACAAAGCGTCTTATGACGCCCCTTCCGGAGCGAGCGCGCGACGTGCTTTTTAGTCGTTTTGGTTTGCATGAAAATGCCGAACAGAAAACGCTTGAATCCATTGGCCAGAATTACGGCATCACCCGCGAGCGCGTGCGCCAGATTGAGAATTTTGCCATGCAGTCAATCAAGAAATCTTCCGCGTACGGCGAAGAACAGCCCACGTTTGCCGAGTTGAAAGACGCCGTAGTTCGTCTCGGGGGTGTACTGTCCGAAGAGGACCTGTTGAATAATCTTGCAAAGGATAAACTCACTCAAAATCATATTAATTTCTTTTTAGTGCTTCATGACGATTTCGTAAAACACAAGGAAGACGATGACTTCAAACATCGCTGGGTAGTGGACAAAGAAACCTCCGACCGAGTCCATAGTTCTCTCAAGAAACTCTACGAATCTATGGCCGATGAGGAGCTCTTGTCCGAAGAAGACGTCATAAATAATTTTCTGAATCAGCTGAAAGATGTTGCCAATAGTTATAAAAACGAAGAAATTTTGAAGCGCTGGCTTTCCATGTCTAAAACAATAGGTAAAAATCCGCTCAACGAATGGGGAAAAGCGGAATCTTCCGGCATTAGAACGCGAGGCATCAAAGATTATTCCTATTTGATATTACGCCGCCACAAAAGCCCCATGCATTTTAAAGAAGTAGCCACAGAGATTAGCCGCGTTTTTGAGAAGAACGCCCATGTTGCCACTACTCATAACGAACTTATCAAAGACCCGCGCTTTGTTTTGGTTGGAAGAGGACTTTACGCTCTTAAAGATTGGGGCTACAGCGAAGGCGTTGTAAGAGATGTCATTAAGGAAGTGTTGAAGAAGGACGGCCCTATGTCAAAGGCGGAAATTGTAAAAAAAGTTCTGGAAAAACGCTACGTTAAGGAAAATACTATAGCGGTGAATTTGCAAAACCCTAAATATTTCAAAAAGAATAAGCAAGGTTTGTATTCAACTGTAAAGTAATGTAAATACGCTTACTAACCCGCCCGAACGACTGGTATCGTTCAGTCGGGCGGGCAGCGCATGCGAATGCAAAAAAGCGCGCCACTATCTACGGCGCGCTTTTTTTGTGCTACGATATCAGCAATATGGAGCCCATAGATATATTTTTTTATTCTTTTACAAAGGTTTTCGGGATTGTATATAATAATATATGGATTATATCGCCGTTTATTCTCGGCCTTATGGCTTGGAAATTGTGGGTTTATTACATAAACTCGGAATTTTTAAGAAAAATGAAGTGGGTGCTTCTTGAGATAAAGCTTCCCAAAGAAATTCACCGCTCTCCGCTTGCCATGGAACTTGCCCTAGCCTCTTTTCACCAGACTGGCGGAACCAGCCAATGGTCCGATAAATATTGGAAGGGGCAGGTGCGAAATTATTTTTCTCTTGAAATTGTCTCCATCGGCGGAAACATTCATTTTTTTATACGCGCCCAGTCCAGATTTCGTAACGGTGTTGAATCATACATTTACGCGCAGTACCCGGAAGCGGAAATTGTGGAAGTTTCCGACTATGTCACGCGTGTGAGTTACGCCAAAAACGGCCGGTGGGCGATGTGGGGAAATGAATTTGGGCGCCTTAAGCCGAACCCATATCCCATTAAGACATATGTGGATTACGATCTTGGCAAGATGGATAAAGAAAAAGAGAAAGTGTACCGGATTACGCCGGTGGTTGAACTTATGGGTTCTATAAAGAAGGGCGAACAGTTGTGGTTTCAAATTATAATTCGGGCAACCGAAAGCGAACGGAGAAAAGCAGCGGGGGAAAAAGAAGTGGAAAAAATAAAGGCCAAAAAATTGAAGGGAGCCGGCGTGAAAAAATTTAATGGAGAGATGCTCACAAAAGAAGAGAAAGATGTTATAGCGGCCATTCGGCGAAATACAACCAAAGCCGGATTTGACGCGGGAATCAGGGTCATATACATTGCTGAGAAAGAGGTCTTTGACAGCTCCAACATTTCCTTTGTTATGAACATTTTAAAACAATACAACACGTCAGACCTTAATGGATTTTGGCACAAGCGCATTACGGCGGCCGATTATCCTTGGCGGAATTTTATTGGCGACGTAAGGCGAGAGAAAGACGAAAGCCCGCCTGCGCGTACACGCGGGCAGGTAATCCTTCGCACAATACCTCGGGGCTTGCCCCGAGGAACCTTTATAGATTTAAGCAGACCTTTCATCAGTTTTACCGGAGATATAATTGAAAAGAAAAAAATGAATATTTTCAACCTTTACCGAAAGCGAGCCTTTTACAAGCAGAACAACCGAGTCCCTCTTACTTTTTCCGCCGAGGAGCTGGCCACCATTTATCACTTCCCGGGTGGCGTTTCTACCACTCCGTCATTCGCCAGAATAGAGACCCGGAAATCAGAGCCTCCGGCCAATCTCCCTGTCTAAAACCTATCTCAAAAATAATCGCTCATCATCATGAATATTAAATTTGTAGTGGAAAAACTGCGACAGTATTTCTTTCGCTTTAGAGGATATGAGCTTGCGCATCGTTTGCGGATTCGGTTTCTCGTTTTTGCCGCGCTTTTTCTGCTTTTTCTTTTCTACCAGTTTTTTTTAAAAGCCCCGGCGGAGTTTCCAGTAAGTGATATGGTTCGCGTTGAAAAAGGCCTCGGTCTGAAGGAAATCTCAGCCGGTCTTTACGAAAAAAAAGTAATCAAATCGCCAGTGCTTTTTAAAATTTACGCGTATCTATTGAGAAGCGACAAGAGGGTTGTGGCGGGAGATTATCTTTTCACCGAAGCCGCGGCTCTTCCGCGCGTGGTCTGGCGCCTTACGCAAGGAGAGTTCAATCTGACCCCCGTCAAGGTGACCATACCGGAGGGCGCGACGCTTTCAAAAATAGCGGCTATTTTTGAGAAAGAGATTCCTTTGTTTGATAGAAGTAAATTTCTCGCGGAGACTAAAGGCAAAGAAGGATATCTTTTTCCGGATACATATCTTTTCTTTCCTAATGTGAGTACGGGAGAAATCATCACCGATTTGGAAAATAATTTCAACAAGAAAATGGAAACATTGAAGGATGATGTAACTAAATCAGGCCACAGCATAAGCGACATAATCACTATGGCTTCAATTCTTGAGCACGAAGCGCGTACGTCAGACGACCGAAAAATCATCGCCGGCATTCTTTGGAAACGCATTCAAATTGGCATGGCTCTTCAGGTTGACGCGCCATTCGTGTATGAAAGCGGGAAAGGGACTTACAGTCTTACTACTAAAGACTTAAAAACAGATTCGCCCTACAATACCTACACCCGAAGGGGTCTCCCCGCAGGCCCGATTGGCAATCCCGGGCTGGACAGCATTTTAGCCGCCATATACCCGAAGGATTCGCCTTATCTTTATTACCTTTCCGACAGGGAGGGGAATGTTTACTACTCGGCCACCTTTGATAAGCATAAGAAGAACAAAGTTTTATATATAAATTGAAAAGAGTTGATAGTCTATAGTCTATGGTCTATAGTTCAGGGATGAGAACCGAAAATTTAGCTTTCATTGACGCGGAAATGACGGGGCTTGATTTGGAGCGCCACGAAATTATAGAAATCGGCTGTGTGCTTGCGCGACAAATTGAACGCGATAATATGGGACCGAGCGTAGAGATTATTGAAGAATTTGAATTTAAAATAAAACCCAAACACATTGAAACCGCCGACCCGGAAGCTCTTCTGGTCAACGGATACGACCCGGCAAACTGGATTTCGGCGGTTGGTCTGAAAAAAGCCCTTGAGGTTTTATCAGAAAAAACCCAAGGAGCCATTATGGTGGGGCACAATGTCGCCTTTGATTTTGCCTTTCTAAAAAAAGCTTTTGAAAACACGGGGGTTCCGAACCAAATGCACTATCACAAGCTGGACACAATTTCCATCGCTTTTGGGCGACTGTATGACAAACATGACATAGAAAAGTTCTCCTTGCGGGCGCTATGCGAATATTTCGGCATAGAAAACAAAAACGCCCACACAGCCCTTTCTGACGCCCGGGCCACGTTTGAGCTTTACAAACGTTTACTTGTTGATTAATACATTCCTCTCAACTTCCCTTATTCTAAGTGTTCTCAAGAACACTTAGAATAAGGGAAGGCCCGGATTAATTGAACATTAGGAACCGTTGAAGTATCATCATCCTGTGAAAAAAAGCGCACCTACAAAGAAGAAAGTTTTCGTTGGGTTGTCTGGCGGGGTAGACAGCTCTGTTTCCGCCGCGTTTTTAGTTAGGGCCGGCTACGACGTCACCGGCGTTTTTATAAAGGTATGGCAGCCGGATTTTGTTCCCTGCGCGTGGAAAGAAGACCGACTTGATGCCATGCGGGTATGCGCGCATTTAGGGATTCCGTTTATCACACTTGATTTGGAGAAAGAATACAGAAAAGAGGTGGTTGATTACATGATTGCCGAATATAAACGCGGGAATACTCCCAATCCCGACGTAATGTGCAATAAAGAAGTAAAGTTCGGGGCATTTTTAAAATACGCCAAGAGCCAAGGCGCGGATTATGTGGCCACGGGGCATTACGCGCGAGTACGCGAACTTAAAACTAAAAACTTAAAACAAAAAAAATTTGAACTTCTCGCTGGATTAGATAAAGACAAAGACCAATCGTATTTTTTGTGGACATTGAGTCAAAATCAACTCAAACATATTTTGTTTCCGGTGGGGGCGCTTAAAAAAAGAGAGGTGCGGATTCTTGCCAAAAAGTTCGGACTTCTAACGGCAACAAAAAAAGACAGCCAGGGCTTGTGCTTTGTCGGTAAAATTGATATGAAAGAATTTCTGGGGCATTTTATCGCGGAAAAACCCGGAGAAGTTTTAAATGAAAACGCCGAAGTTATAGGAGTCCATCAAGGGGCAGGTCTTTATACGCTCGGTCAGCGCCGTGGATTCACAATCACTAAAAAAGGGAAAAATGAAGAGGCGTATTATGTAATTAGCAAAGACATGAAACGAAATCGGATAGTTGTTTCAGATAAGCCGGAGAAGCCGGGCCGCAACCGGCTTATTGTAAGAGCCCGAAAGCTTAACTTCGTTTCCGACACCCCGAAATCAGGCAAAAAATACACGGTGCGCTTCCGCTATCGGCAAAAGCTTCAACCCTGCAATGTCGTTTCGGTAGACAAAAACAATTTAATGCTCGGGCTTGAGAAATCCGACTTTACCATTTCACCCGGCCAGTCGTTGGTGCTTTATGGCGGTAAACGTTTGGTCGGAGGGGGAATTATTCAGTCCGCATAATACTTAATTAAAAAATATTTTTTAAGGGCGTTTTCCCAAAAACGCGCGAGATGATTATATATGATTTTCTGATATACTTTATATATAGCAAATAATTTTTAATACTAAACATCATGGATATCTTTACGTTACCAGCGGGAACATTTGAGGTATTTATTAAACTTTCGATTGCGATTATTCTTGGTATGATAATTGGAATAGAACGGGTTTTAGCCCACAAAACCGCGGGAATGCGCACCTACGCCCTCGTTTCTATGGGTTCAGCGCTTTTTATCCTTGTGGCTGGAATTATGAGTCCACTTTATGTCGGCCTCGGCATTGACCCGCTTCGTATGGCATCACAAATAGTTGTGGGTGTCGGATTTTTGGGTGCGGGAGTTATTATTTTAAAGGACGCACGACTACAGGGCCTTACTACGGCTTCGGGTCTTTGGGTGGCTGCCGGTATTGGCATGGCCGCTGGTTTTGGCCTTTATGCGGTGGCTCTTATAGCAACACTGTTAACTCTTTTTATTTTTGTTGTTCTTTGGTTTGTTGAGGACCGAATTATTAAAAAAATTCCCTACAAAAACGAACCCCCCTCTCAATGATATTAAATAAAATAATTTATAGTTTTTAATTTCCTTGCACAATATGTGGATTTTCTACGCATTTCTTTCCGCCTTTTTTGCCTCGTTAGTGGCTATATTCGCCAAGCTGGGGCTTAAAGACCTTGATTCAACACTGGCCACCACCGTGCGGGCGGTGATTATGGCTCTGTTTCTTTTTACGGTCAGTATGGCCTTTGGCAAATTTAAAGGTTTTTCGTTCGACGCTCTTTCGGGTAAAGAGTGGATACTGATTGCCCTTTCGGGAATTGCCGGGGCGATTTCTTGGCTTTTTTATTTTTTCGCCCTAAAGCACGGCTTGGCCTCATCGGTAACGGCTATTGATAAATTGAGCATTGTATTCGTAATTATATTGGCGGGTATATTTTTAAGCGAAGCAATTGGCTGGAAAATAATATTGGGCGGCATTCTGATGGTTCTCGGGGCTATTTTGATTACGATTAAATAGACGACGCCGGCATATTAATACTTTATATTATTGATGAGATGCATAAGTATAATTATTTTGATATAACTTTAATATGCAATCTAAAGAAATACGCAGTCGGTTTTTAAAATTTTTTGAAAGGCGCGGACACTCCATAATTCCGTCCGCCTCGCTGGTGCCGGAGAACGACCCTTCGGTGCTTTTTACCACCGCTGGCATGCATCCGCTCGTGCCGTATCTTTTAGGCGCGGCACATCCGAAAGGGAAGCGGCTTGTGAGCGTGCAAAAATGTGTGCGCACCGGAGATATTGACGATATCGGCGACAACACCCATGCTACTTTTTTTGAAATGTTGGGCAATTGGTCGCTCGGCGATTATTTCAAGGAAGACGCCATCAAATGGAGTTATGAATTTTTGACGAGTAAAGAAGAGGGACTGGGTCTTGAACCGAAACGTCTCTATGTGACGGTATTTGAGGGCGACGAAAACGCCCCGCGCGATGAAGAATCGGCAAAGATATGGAAATCTTTGGGCGTACCGGAGAATCGCGTTTACTATCTTCCGGCCGCAAAAAACTGGTGGAGTCCGGGTGACAACGGCCCATGCGGACCGGACTCGGAAATGTTTTATGATCTTACGGAAAATGGCTTGGGGGATATGACGCACGAAGAATATCTTGCCGCGGACCTACGGCAGGATATCGTAGAGGTATGGAATGATGTCTTTATGGAGTACGAAAAGAAAGACGGGAAGGTAATCGGGAAACTTGCCAATAAAAACGTGGACACGGGCGCTGGATTAGAAAGACTCGCGATGGTACTCCAAAAAAAGAACAACGTTTTTGACACGGATTTATTCGCAAATTTGGCGGAAGAAACAAAAAAAATCACCGACGACCTTCGTTCTGGGCGAATTGTCGCCGACCATATTCGCACGGCCGTGATGATGATGGGTGACGGCGTAACGCCTTCCAACGCCGACCGTGGCTATATCTTGCGCCGGCTCATTCGCCGCGCAGCGGTGAAGTCCGGCGGCAAACTTACGCCCGAGAGCGTTGCCTTGCTTGTTTCTGCGGTTGCGGAAACATACCACAATGTGTATGACAACATTGAGATTAATTTAGAAAAAATCATTGAAAACATAAATCGCGAGATTAACAAATTCAGCGATTCGCTCATCAAAGGAATGAAAGAATTTTCCAAAATTTCCCTCGGGGGACATGTAAGCGGAGTACAGGCAAGCACACTGTTCACGACCTTTGGCTTTCCGATTGAAACTATAATCGAGCTTGCCAAAGAACGGGGTATTACAGTTGATGAGCGAGGATTTAGAGAAGAAATAAAAAAACACCAAGAACTCTCCCGCGCGGGCGCGGAGCAAAAATTCAGGGGCGGGCTTGCGGATACGAGTGAAAAGACGGTAATGCTTCATACCTCTACCCATCTTATGCTCGCGGGACTTCGCAAATATCTGGGCGAGCATGTGCATCAGGCGGGGTCAAATATAACCACAGAGCGCACGCGCTTTGATTTCACTCATCCGGAAAAAGTACCGCGCGAAATCTTAGATAAAGTGGAAATGTACGTGAATGAAGCCATCGGAAAGGGGTGCGCGGTTTCCATTGAGCAGATACCAAAAGAAGAAGCCCAAAAAAGAGGAGTTGAGGGAAGTTTTTGGGAGAAATATCCGGACGTTGTAAATGTGTACATGGTGAAAGCTCCTGACGGCGCCGTTTATTCGCAGGAACTCTGTGGTGGCCCGCATGTGGAAAACACAAGAAATATTCTCGGGAGGTTCAAAATCATGAAAGAAGAAGCGAGTTCGGCGGGGGTAAGGCGTATCAAGGCGGTGCTAGAATAAATTATGGAAAAAGTAACTAAAAAAATCCCAGTTGGCATACTTGGGGCGACCGGCATGGTCGGCCAACGTTTCATTTCATTGCTTGAAAATCATCCTTGGTTTGAAGTGGTTTGTGTTGCCGCTTCAGAAAAATCAGCGGGTAAAACTTACGCGGAAGCGGTTGAAGGACGGTGGGTACAAAAAGAATCCATGCCGTGGAATATCCGTAAATTGTCAGTATACTCGATTGAAAACGATGTGGAAATTATTTCTAACGAAGCCAGTTTTGTTTTCTCGGCCATCTTGGCCGAAAAGGAATTTATAAAGAGGATAGAAGAAGCATACGCTTCGGCTGGAATGCCGGTAGTTTCTAACAATTCCGCCCATCGGTGGACAGAAGACGTGCCAATGATTATGCCGGAGATTAACCCGCATCATCTTAAAATTATTGAGGCCCAGCGCAAGAATCGCGGTTGGGAAACCGGATTTATTGTAACCAAACCAAACTGCTCGATTCAATGTTATGTGCCGCTGCTCTCCGCATGGAAAAAATTTGATCCGCAAAAAGTTATCGTTTCAACATATCAAGCGATTTCAGGCGCGGGCAAAACTTTTGAAACCTGGCCGGAAATGGTTGATAATATTATTCCGTATATTGGCGAAGAAGAAGAAAAATCAGAAAGAGAACCTTCCAAAATTTGGGCAAAGATAAAAGACGATAAATTTGAGCTGGCGAGCAGTCCAAAAATTTCAGCAAACTGCATGCGTGTTCCGATTTCTGACGGTCACATGGCGGCTATTAACGTCCAATTTGCAAAAAAAGCCGAAAAACAAGAACTGATAGATGAAATACGCGATTTCCCGAATCCTTTGGACGCATTAAGTCTGCCCTCGGCCCCAAGGCCGTTTTTAACGTACTTTGAAGAAGAGAGTCGGCCGCAGACCAGGCTCGATCGCGATTTACATAACGGAATGGGGATTAGTGTCGGACGATTAAGAGAAGACCCTATTTTGAGCTGGAAATGCGTTACACTATCACACAATATGCTGCGGGGCGCGGCGGGCGGGAGTATCCTTAACGCTGAATTATTACTGAAAATGGGTTATATAAAATAATGGACTCCGGAAACTTGATGTTTATCCGCCTCTTAATTGAGGGCGGGGTATCCTGCTTTACTTTTCAATTTGTTTAGTCTAGACTGCAAAACAACATGCTTCAAAATTCTCGCATACAAACCTGGTCCGGCTTTTGCTAATTTGAGATATAGCTAATTTTCCCCCGCGAAATCCACAACACTCATCGCAGGAGAAACTAATGATTACTTTGCAATCTGGTCTCACTATTTCTAACCATAACTTCTCGATTGTTCTTTCTCACCCTAGTCCGTCGCGCGTAATTCTAGCGGTTCCGCACGACGGACTCATCTCAAATGACTTCTCCGGCATGTTCCAAGCTCGAACGTCCGGACTGAAGGGTCGTGATACTCATGTCTGGCCGGTGGCTAATGACATTGTGCAAAAAGCCTTACAGTTGGGTACCCGCATCGACACGGTTCGTTTTCTTATGGCGCGAGCTTATGTAGATGCGAATCGTGAAATGCCCGACGAGTCTAATCTTGACCCCGACACTTGTGGTCAAACGGCCTTGGACGACTTGCTTCTTTCGTCTGTATATCAGAGTTATCATAGCGAGTTGTGCCGACTAGTAGAGCGTTCAATGCAAACGTTTGACGTCGAGCAGATTCTATTTATTGACCTGCACGGCTTCGGACGGCAGCCAAAAATTGCTCCACCCGAGGGTTACGACCTAATTCTCGGTACGGCAAATCGGACAACCATCTATCATGGAGAGGTTGACCGTACGTTTGTTCGATTCATGGAAGAATGCGGTTACAGTGTCTTTCTTCCGGGCGAACAACCTATAGTGCCCAAGGGCGATCCGTTCAGCGCGGGCCATACAACTCGATGGTATGCCAAGCGATATGGCATCAATGCAATACAAATAGAAATTTTCTCGACTTTTCGCAGACGAGAAGGTCAGGCACAAGGGGAGAAACTTGCTACTGACATCGCAAAATTTCTCTCTAAACACTACCGGTAATTCTTAAGGCGCTCGGCTGAAAAAAATCGAGCGCCTTTTCTATTATTACGGAATCAATACATGATAGCCGCCCAAAATAGATTCCATGATAGATAGTAAGGGAAGGGAAGGAAAGACTAAGCTTGTTGTTGTGTGTGCGTAGAATACCCCGTGGCTTTGCCACGAGGAAGAATATGCACATAATGTATATGCGCGCGCAGCGGTGCGCACCTTAACAACAAAGAACCCGCGGTCCTGTGCCAAGAGCCTAATACCCCGTGCTCTTGGCATAGGGTTCTTTACAAACTAAAACTAATTTTAGGGTATAATTAAATGATGCCGCTATTTTCCGCTTCACCCCAAAAAGAACCCGTGCTTTTAATTGACGTTGGCAGTTCAAGTGTCGGGGCGGCGCTTGTGTTAGTGGATAAAAACGGCCCGCCACGCGTTCTTGCCTCAAAAAGAAACCTATTGCAATTAGAAGAGCAAGTAAATTTTGATAAGTTTTTCGGTTCAATGCTCGCCACCGTTCAATTAACGGTCAATGAAGTTCTGCCGTTATGCCCTAAAAGGCCCGAAAGGGTCCATTGTTTTCTTGCGTCCCCGTGGTACGCGTCGCAGATAAGAACCGTACACATGCGCAAAGAAAGAGATTTCGTGTTTACTAAAGAGATTTTTGATGATTTGGTGGCTAGGGAGATAAAAAGGTTTAAAGAAGCCGAAATTTCCAAATTGCAAAATCCCAAAGCCCCGGTTGTTTTTATTGAAAACAAGGTGGTTGATATAAAATTAAACGGCTATCGCGCAAATAATCCTGTCGGGAAGCGCGCCAGTGAAGCGGAGATTTTTCTTTTTTTAGGAATCGCCCCGGAGAAGGCGGTAAAAGGAATAACCGACCGTATCAATAAAATAATTCCCGAAACAGAAATCGTCTTTCACTCTTTTTTGTTGCCCTTTTTTGCCGTAATGCGGGATTTATTTTTAGACACCGCCGATTTTCTTTTAGTTGACGTTGGGGGCGAAGTAACGGACGTATCGCTTGTCCGCGGACACATCATTGGCGGAACAGTTTCTTTCCCGCTTGGAAAAAATTTCTTATTACGGAGCGCAAGTTCCGCCCTTAAGAAAAATATAAATGAGACGCACTCCCTGTTACGGCTTAGCCTTGAGGGCAAGCTTGAAGATAGTATTGAACGAGAGATGAAAACAGCTCTTTTTCCGGCTCGGGCCATATGGCTTAGGTCGTTTCACGAAAGCATTGAAGAGGTAAACAAGATGCTACTTTTGCCGGACAGGATTTTTTTGACCGCGGATACGGATACCGTAAAATGGTTCGTTGATACAATGGGGACCGAGGAGTACGGGCAATATACGCTTTCCGCCGATAAATTTAAAATTACGGTTGTTGGAATGGACGTACTGGGAAAATATTTATCATTTAATGATACAATGGAGCATGACCAGTTTTTATCGATTTTAGCCTTGTTTACAAAAATTTTAAAGAATAATTAAAATACCCGAACAACATGCCAAAAGCCACTATCCAAGACATTATTGTCAGGAAAAAGAAAATTCCTTCGCCGATAGTAACCGAGAAAGAACAATTCCCACCGGGCGGCGGGAGCAATCTGCCTCCGTATGAGAGAAAATACGGCGAGGAGGAAACGCCGCCGAAGAGGCGTCTTTATGTCATGGCTTTTATCGCGGTAATATCATTTGCTTTTCTTCTGTTCGCGCTTTCTATGTTTTTTGTCAGCGCCACAATTACGGTATATCCTAAACAAAAAGAGATTTTAATTAACAAGTCTGTAGAAAGTAGCAAGTCGGGGGGGGCGGGGCTTGCCTTTGATACTGTAACTTTATCTGCCAAGGAATCAATCACTGCTCCTTTAACCGGAACGAAAGAAATCAAGAAAAAGGCCACAGGAATTATTATTATCTATAACGCATACAGTTCAAAACCGCAAAAATTAATTAAAAACACTAGATTTGAGACGACTGACGGAAAAATTTATCGCATTGATTCTTCAATCATTGTGCCGGGAGAGAGCCTTGTTTCCGGGAAAACTGTTCCCGGCAGTACGGAGACTGTTGTATCCGCAGACGAAGCGGGGAAAGAATATAACATTGGAAAAACAGATTTCACAATTCCGGGGTTCAAAGGAGACGCTAGGTATAGCAAATTTTACGCCCGTTCAAAAACGGACATGGAGGGCGGTTTCATAGGGACAATTTACTCACTGTCGGACGAAGACGAAGCGTCTGCTAAAACTACTCTTAGGGGGCGATTGTCAGAGTCGCTCTTAAACGACGCGCGCAAAAACATTCCGCCCGATTTTATACTTTATGAGGACGCGATGTTTTTTGACTTCAGCGACATTAAAACTTCTGGAAAGGAGGGCGAAAAGACCATAACCGTTGAAGAAACAGGCAAGCTTTACGCAGTAATAATACGGCGGGCCCTACTTTCTAAGTTTATTGCGGAGAGCGAGATTTCCGACCTTGAGGGGATGCCGGTATCAAGTCCGACGCTTGCCAACTTGTCGCTCTCAATAAAAAATAAGGAACTTGTAGACACCAGTAATATCAATAATCTTACGTTTACTATAGTTGGCACCACAACTATAGTTTGGGATTTCGACAAGAAATCGCTTGTTGATAATTTGCTTGGCAAACCCAGGAAAAACTTCCACGCCATCCTCGCGGGTTATCCGGGTATTATGCGCGCGGATCTTTCGCTGACGCCGTTCTGGGCTCAGGTTTTACCTAAGAAACTGGAAGAAATCACCGTTAAAACTGTCGTAGAGTGAATACCATTGACCATTTAGGGGACTTTTGATAATATTAATGTAACCGGACACAATATAATAAATGACAGAAAAAGAAGACCAAGAAATAGTCGCGGGGGTGGTAATGGAGGCTCTTCCCAGCACCTTATTTAAGGTTAAATTAGAAAATGGCCGGGAACAGATAGCTTATTTATCTGGAAAGATGCGATTACACAGGATAAAAGTCCTTATCGGTGACAGAGTTTCGGTTAATCTTGATAAATACGGGGGTAAGGGTCGTATTGTAAAAAGATTATGAGTGTGATATTGTATTTATTGTATAAGTAAAGTATTATAGTCTGGTGGCCAAATAAAGGGCGTAAACATGCCCGTTTTTAGGTGTTGTAAATATCATATGCGAGTCAGAAGTTCAATTAAAAAAATATGCGCGAATTGCAAAATGGTCAATAGGGGGGGCCGTGTTCGCGTTGTGTGCAAGAACCCGAAGCATAAGCAGAAACAGGGATAATTTAAATGAAAAACTTAAAGCTAAAAATTAAAAAGAAGCGCAAAATGCCGAATTGTAGTATGTGCTTTAATTTTTTAATTTTAAACTTTAAATTTTAGCCATGAGAATCCTAGGTATCACAGTTCCAGAAAAAAAGACCCTCGAAATCGGTCTTACTGTTTTTTACGGCATTGGGCGTGCCCGCGCAAAGAAAGTATTGGCCGAGGCTAATCTGCCGCACGGCAGAAAGCCTAAGGACTTAAGCGCTGACGATGAGGGCCGTATCCGCAAAATAGTTGAATCTATGAAACTTGGCGGGGATTTAAAAAGAGAGGTTAGCGCGAATATTAAACGACTGAAGGATATTAAGTGTTATAGGGGAACACGTCATATAAAAAGATTGCCGGTTAGGGGACAGCGAACAAAAACGAACTCCCGTACCGTTCGCGGGAACGTCAGACGAACGATGGGTAGCGGAAGAAGGAAGGCGGAAAAAACGTAACGCGATGCCAATATACCAATGCATACTAATTTTCAAATAAATAAAGGAATTATACGAAGTCATTAGTATCTTTAGTATGAATTAGTATATTAGTATCGCGATAAAATTATGGGTAAAAAAAGAATTGTAAAAAAAGACGGTGGAGCGGTTGACCAGGGACTCAAGTCTCGTTCCCTTGCCAAATCACCAAAGAAAAAAGTTGTAAGCGGAATACTGTACGTTGAGTCAACCTACAACAACACCAAAGTAACCCTCGCGGATAAAAGTGGAAACGTTTTGATATGGTCATCAAGCGGAGCATTAGGATTCAAGGGCGCAAAAAAGGGCACTCCGTTTGCCGCGTCAAAAATAGGAGATTTGGTCGGCGAGAAGGCAATTATGATTGGTGTTAAGGAAGTAGACGTAGTGGTCATAGGGGTCGGGTCAGGAAGAGAATCGGCAATAAGGTCATTTTCCGCTCGCGGCATAGAGCTTGGCATGATTCGGGACATGACACCAGTTCCGCACAACGGCCCGAAGCCGAAGAAGCCAAGGAGAATTTAACACTTGTCCCGTTAGAAATTCACTAAAAACTTTTTAAAAATATGAAAATAAACGGACAAAAGAAAATCGGTATGCTAATGAAATTACTCGCTTTTAATTTCTAATGAGATGACTGGAGATAAAAAATGTAAAATTTGTCGTCGCGCGGGCGAAAAATTATTTCTTAAGGGAGATAAGTGTTTTACGCCTAAGTGTGTTTTTATTAAGAAGCCATATCCGCCGGGAAAGCTTGAGTCTGA
This sequence comes from Patescibacteria group bacterium, assembly GCA_038064275.1. Classification (GTDB taxonomy): domain Bacteria; phylum Patescibacteriota; class Minisyncoccia; order Phycocordibacterales; family VMEP01; genus JAUYLU01. The sequence goes on from JBBTTL010000008.1 coordinate 21,985, forward strand.
CCGAAAACATAGATCGGTTCGCTCGGAATTCGGGGCGTATCTTATGGAAAAACAAAAAGTTCGCAATACTTATGGAGTGAGCGAAAAGCAATTTTCAAATTACGTAAAAAGTGTGAAATCAAAAAAGGGAGTTATTCCCACAAGCATGCTTTATGAAATTTTAGAGCGACGTTTAGACAATGTCGTTTATAGACTGGGCTTGGCCTCATCTCGGCCCCTCTCGCGCCAGCTGGTTTCGCACGGACACATCACCGTCAATGGCCGAAAGGTAACGGTTCCTTCATACAGAGTAAGCGTGGGAGACATTATCGCTATTCGTGAAGGAAGCCTGAACATCGTTCCCTTTAAGGATTTAAAGGACAGACTGGGAAAGCGCACAATGCCGGCATGGATTAAGTTCAATATTGACGAGGTCAAAGCAGAGATAGGAGGAAACCCAACTGACAGTGATTTGACCTTTAATTTAAATTCGGTCATTGAGTTTTATAGCCGATAATATAAATTTAAAAATAAAAATGAAAAGTTTAAAAGAAAAATCAAGGATAGCCGCTGGACTAGAAACAGTTTTACTCATTAATTTTTAAATTTATTATATTTTTAATTTTTAGTTTATAACTTTTAATTTAATTATTATGAATGAACACACTATTATCTTGCCATCCAAGCCAAAAGTCATTAAAGAAGACGGAGTAAGCGGCGTGTATGAAATTGACGGACTCTATCCCGGCTATGGGCACACCCTTGGCAATTCGCTAAGACGAATTATTCTTTCGTCGCTACCAGGCGCGGCAATTACATCAATTAAAATTGATGGTGTTAGTCATGAATTTTCAGTCATGGACGGCATAAAGGAGGACGTTATTACCATTCTTCTCAATTTGAAGAAAGTCCGGTTTAAAGTATCAACCGACGAACCCCAAATCGCCACTCTTAAAATAAAGGGTCCTGCCGCAGTAACGGCCAAAAATATAAAAACTCCCGGCCAGGTGGAGGTGTTGAATGAAGACCAGTATATTTGCGAAATTAACGGTAAGACAACCCTGGATATTGAGATTAATATTGAGCGAGGTTTGGGGTACGTCGCGAAAGAAGTGCACCAAAAAGATAAGGTTGATATTGGCGTGATAGCATTGGATGCCATTTATACACCGGTCAGACGCGTGAATTACGAAGTGGAAAATATGCGCGTTGGAGATCGGACTGACCACAACCGTATGCGTATTTCAATTGAGACCGATGGAACCATAAGTCCGCGAGAGGCCCTTGAGAAATCAATTGAGACGATGATACACCAGTTGAAAGCCATCATTGGTTTTAAAGAAACGGAAGTTAACCTTGAGACAAATGTTTCGGGCGACACCAGTGAAGCCGTAGATGATAAGAAAGAAGACCTAGATGATGTTTTAAAAACTAAAATTGACACCCTTAATTTTTCAACCAGAACTTTGAATGCCCTGGCCGAGGAAGGCATAAGGACATTGGGCGGGCTTTCCCGAAAGAAGAAAGATGATCTTCTTGAGATAGACGGGTTAGGCGAAAAAGGAATTCAGGAAATCAAACGAATTTTGGGAAATTCCGGAATCACATTAAAATAAAAACGTAAAGCTAAAAATTAAAAACAATAAATTCAAAATTTAGTACATACTTTAAATTTTACGTTTTAAACTTTAAACTTTCAAAATGCGCCACCACAACACAAACAGAAAATTCGGCAGAGTTAAAAAGGTAAGGGCAGCCCTTATTTTTGGATTGACCAGGTCGCTTATTCTTCACGGCAAAATCAAAACAACCGAAGCTAAGGCTAAAGAGCTTCGTCCGATAGTTGAGGGCCTGGTAACCAAAGCAAGGAAAAACACGGTCCCCATGCGGCGCCTACTGACAGCGCGTCTGTTAAATCAGGCTCGCCTGTCAAAAAAATTACAAGAAGAAATCGCCCCGCGTTATAAAGACCGGAGGGGGGGTTATACTCGAATAATGAAACTGCCGCGCCGTAAAAGCGACGGCGCCCCGATGGCAGTGATAGAGTTCGTATAGCGCGATGCCAATATGCGAATGCATACTAATCTACAAATGGATACGAATTTATTCGCAGCCATTCGGGACATTAGCATGAATTCGTTGATTAGCATCGCGTACAAAAATTTGCAAAAAACTAAAATGCAGATAGAATAGACAAATCAATATAAAATCAAAATGAAAGAAATTTATACAATTGACGCAAGCGGCAGAAGCTTAGGCAGGGTGGCCACAGAAGCGGCAGTATGTCTGCTTGGAAAAAAAACGCCTGATTTTAAAAAAAATATTGTAAAAAATCTTCGCGTAACTATAGTTAACGCCGGTAAACTAAAAATTACCACAAAAAAACGAACGGAAAAATACTATAAGACATATTCCGGATATCCGGGAGGGCTTAAAAAAAGGAGCATGGCTCATGTAATTGATAATAAGGGAATCAAGGCCGTACTTGAGCACGCCATACGAGGCATGTTGCCGAAAAACAGGCTGCACGCGCTACGTATGAAAAATCTGGTCGTAGAACAATAGCGCGATATTATATGGAAAAAATAAATTCAACAAATAGATATATTGGCGCAGTAGGAAGGCGAAAGACCGCCATTGCGCGCGTTCGCATTACCCCGGAAGACAAAACCGGTGTTTTCATAAACGGGAAACCCCTTAATTCATATTTTCAAGTAGAGGAACTTCGCTCAATTGTCCTAGACGCCATCAAAGGAAGCGGCATTTCGCAAAAATTCAAAGTGGACGTAAAAGTTTCCGGCAGCGGTATCCACTCCCAGGCGGAAGCAATCCGCCACGGTCTGGCCAGGGCCCTCACGGCCTATGACCACGAACTGCGCGGACGCTTAAAAAAACTCGGGTTTTTGAAGCGCGACCCGCGAAAGAACGAGCGCAAAAAATTCGGACTGAAAAAAGCCCGCAAGGCGCCGACATGGTCCAAACGTTAGTTTGGAACACGTCGGAGGAAGGGGTCGGGAAACCTGCGGTTGCCCGTGGAGGAAAAAATTAGAAACCGTGGGTTTCTAAAAGAGCCGCAGGCTCGCGGCTAGGTCCAAACGTTAGTCAGTTTTTTGGATACTGAGTAATCAGTAAGCGGGCTTTAACTAAACGCTACCTGCTATTCGCTTTTTTACTATAATATCCTATGGACAAAGAAAAGAAAAACCCGCACGATGAAATAATTCTTGACGATGTTGCGGCGGTGGCATATGATGACGATGTTGCGGCAGAGAGAGACGACGAGTTATCCTTGAAAATAAAAAAATTAAGGGACAAACTCAAAGAGTGTGAAAAAGAACGCATGGAGTATTTAAGCGGGTGGCAAAGGGCAAAAGCTGATTTTATAAACTCTAGGCGAGAGGACGGGGTCTGGAAGAAAGAATACATGCTCTTTGCCAACGAAGGGCTTATCGGCGAACTCTTGCCGGTTATGGATAGTTTCGCTCTTGCTTTCAGCAACAAAGAGGCTTGGGAGAAAACCGATAAAAACTGGCGAATCGGGGTGGAGTACATTTATTCACAGCTTTCTGCGGCCTTAGGAGAGCACGGGCTTGTGATGTTTGGCGCAAAGAGCGAAATATTTGACCCGTCAAAACATACCGCCCTTGAAACGATTGAAACGGATGACTTGGATAAAGACGGATTGATAGAAAATGTCCTGCAGCAGGGTTATATCTTAAACGGTAAAATAATCCGCCCGGCAAAGGTAAATGTGTATAAGTATAGTAAACAGAGTATAATTGACAATTAACAAGTAACTTCTCCCGCCAAAGGCGAAGCCGCCTTTGGCGGGAAAGTTTAATTAATTCATTATGTCAAAAATAATAGGCATTGACCTTGGAACAACCAACTCAGCTGTCGCCATTATTGAGAGCGGCGAGCCTAAGATTATTGAAAATGTAGAGGGCGCGAGGATAACGCCGTCGGTTGTAGCGCAGGCAAAAAACGGTGAGCGTCTAGTGGGACTTTTGGCAAAGCGTCAAGCGGTCACTAATCCGGAAAATACCATATATGGAATCAAGCGGCTGATGGGGCACCGTTTTGACGATGACGAGGTCGGTCGCGACCGAAAAGCCGTATCCTTCAAGATAGAAAAAAGCGAAGACGGCGGGGTAAAAGTTAAGATGGGCGATAAGTTATACCGTCCTGAAGAAATTTCCGCCATGATACTTCAGAAAATTAAATCTGACGTTGAGTCCCGTCTGGGCGAGAAAATAACAGAAGCCATTATTACGGTACCGGCTTATTTCAACGACGCTCAACGCAAAGCCACCAAAGATGCCGGACAAATCGCCGGACTTGACGTAAAGAGAATCATAAATGAACCGACTGCGGCGGCTCTTGCTTACGGATTTAATAAAAAGAAAAACGAAAAAATTGTCGTCTATGACTTCGGTGGCGGGACATTTGATGTGTCTGTTCTTGAGGTGGGAAATGATGTCATTGAGGTGAAGTCAACCGACGGCGACTCGCACATGGGGGGCGAAGACATTGACCAGAAAATAGTGCGATGGATTGCCGACGAATTCAAAAAAGAATCGGGTCTTGACGTTAGGCGGGACCCCTTGGCCCTTCAGCGCTTGAGGGAATCGGCTGAAAAGGCAAAGCATGAACTTTCTACCACCCTTGAATCAGAAATAAATATTCCATTCATATCATCGGACGCAAACGGCCCCATCCACCTCTTGATGAAAATGTCCCGGGCCACGCTTGAATCTTTGGCCAAAGAATACATTGACCGTTCAATGGAAATTTTAAAGCGGGCCATTGAAAATTCTCCGTTCAAAAAAGAAGAAATCAACGAAATAGTTATGGTTGGCGGCCAGACCAGAATGCCGGCCATCATAGAAGCCGTAAAGAGTTATTTCGGCAGGGACCCGAACCGAACAATCAATCCCGACGAAGTGGTGGCGCTTGGGGCCGCCGTACAAGCCGGGGTGCTTCAAGGCGACGTCAAAGACATCCTTTTACTTGACGTTATACCCCTGTCGCTTGGGATTGAAACAATGGGCGGAGTGGCCACAAAACTGATTGAGCGTAATACGACCATACCAACCTCGCGCTCGCAGGTATTCTCAACAGCGGCAGACAATCAGACATCAGTTGAAATTCATATTGTCCAAGGAGAGAGACCGCTTGCCGCCGACAATAAAAGCCTCGGAAGGTTTATCTTGGACGGTATTCCTCCCTCTCCGCGCGGTATGCCCCAGATTGAAGTTACGTTTGATGTTGACGCCAATGGTATCTTGGGGGTAACCGCTAAAGACAAATCAAGCGGGAAGACGCAATCAATCAGAATTGAGGCTCGTTCAGGGCTTACCGACGAGGACATTAAAAAAATGCAGAAGGATGCCGAGACCCACGCCGATGAAGACAAGAAAAAGAAAGAATTAATTGACGTCAAAAACAGCGCGGAAATGCTTATCTATACGGCGGAAAAATCAATTCGTGACGCGGAGGGGAAAATCCCGGATGATGTTAAGAAAGGGGTCAATGAAAAGATTGAGGCCCTTAAAAAAATAAAAGATGGGACGGACGAAGGAGCGATTAAGACAGCCTCCGAAGAACTTTCTCGTGAAATGTCAAAAATAGGGGAAGCCATGGCCAAACAAACAACTGACAACGGAAAGACCGCCAAAAACCCAGAAGAGAAAATACACGACACCACCTACGAAGAAAAAAAGGGCGACCAGGAAACTGATAGCAAATAACCTATAACATATATGGCCTCTGATTATTACAAACTTTTAGGAATTGAGCGCGGGGCTTCAAAGGAAGAGGTAAAAAAAGCTTTTCATAAGCTGGCTCATAAATTTCATCCCGACAAAACGGGCGGGGATGAAGCGAAATTTAAGGAGATTAACGAAGCCTATCAGGTGCTCTCCGACGAAAAGAAACGCGCCGAGTATGACTCGTACGGCAGGGTCTTTTCCGCCGGAGGCGGACCCGCCTATGGCGGGGAGGGGTTTGATACAAGTGGTTTTCAGAACTTTGATTTCGGCAATATGGGTGATATTTTCAGTGATTTTTTTGGCGCGGATATGGGCGGTCAAGGCGATACGCGGCGCGGTAGAGATATGTCTATTGAACTTGCCATATCTTTTAAGGAGTCTGTTTTCGGGGTGGAGCGTAAAATCTTGGTCAACAAAACGTCCACCTGCAAAACATGCTCCGGTACGGGAGGAAAGCCGGGAACGGCGCAGAAAAGGTGCGCCACCTGCAATGGAAAAGGCAAAATCCATGAGACAAGAAGGTCTTTTCTGGGCGCGTTTACAAGCGTGCGTGTTTGCGCTACTTGTTTTGGAAGCGGGACAATTCCCGCGGAGGCTTGTACTGGGTGCAAAGGACACGGTATAGTTCGCTCGCAGGAGGAGCTATCAATTAAGATTCCCGCCGGCATTAAAAACGGAGAAGTCATCCGACTTTCAGAAATGGGGGAAGCCGTATCGCGCGGGATGAGCGGGGATCTTTACGCCAAGATTGAAGTTATGTCCGACCCCATATTTAAACGAGAGGGAAATAATTTAACCACCAGTCTTAATATCAAACTTACCGACGCAATTTTAGGCAGTGATTATAATCTGCATACTCTTGACGGCGACATCACTGTTAAAATTCCGGAAGGCGTCTCGCCTAATGAAATATTGAGAGTCCGGGGCAAGGGCGTGCCCACGGGCAAAGGACCCCGCGGAGACCTGCTTATTAAAGTAGAAATTACCCTACCCCGCCGTTTGTCTAAAAAAGTAAAACAAATTGTGGAGGAGCTAAAAAAAGAGGGGATTTGAGAACCAGGTGTTAGCTTTCAGAGATTAGCGTTTAGTAAATAAGAGGAGAATACTGGAGGTCGGTAATGGGGGGCAGGTACCGGGGTTTTTTCTTCATGTTTCTTCATGGTCTTATTCGCGCGAATAAGCAAATAGTTTGAGGACGGCAATTTATAATAAATAATGTACAATAAATGATAAAGTAATGAAACCGTCTTCAGCTAAAAACATTTTCATCGGCCTGGCTTGGCCATACGCTAACGGCTCACTGCACTTGGGGCATGTGTCGGCGTTTATGGGCGCGGATATAATTGCCCGCTATTACCGCCTAAAGGGGGATAATGTGCTCTTTGTTTCAGGCAGTGATTGCTACGGGACGCCTATTGCGGTTGAGGCCGATGAGAGGGGAATCAGCCCGGCCGAGATTGCTGATAAATATCACGCGGAATTCAAAGAAACATTAATCAATGGAATGGGATTTTCTTGCGATATTTACACCCGGACCACAACCGAACATCACGCCAGGGTAGTACAGGGACTTTTCCTTGAATTGCATAAGAAAGGATTTCTCTATACAAAAAAAGAGAAAGCCTTGTATTCGCCATTTTTGAAACGTTTCCTGCCGGACAGATTTGTTGAAGGAACCTGTCCAAAATGCGGCTTTGGGGAAGCCAGGGGTGACCAATGCGACCAGTGCGGTTCGCTACTTGACCCGCTTGAGTTAAAAAATCCTCGTATTAACCCTAAAATTCTAACGCACAGGGGAAAACTGACAGACGCCGATGTTCAGCTTGAAACGCGCCAGTCGGAACAATTTTACTTAAAACTCTCGGCCCTAGAAAGAGACTTAGAAAATTTCGTTAGCACAAAGAGCGGTCTGTGGCGGGTTAATGCGTCAAGTTTTGCCAAGGGATTTTTAAAGCAAGGACTTAATGACCGAGCTATTACTCGCGACACAGATTGGGGCGTACCGATTCCGATAGCCGGATATGAAGACAAAAAAATTTATGTTTGGTTTGAAGCCCTGGCGGGGTATCTGTCGGCAAGTAAACTATGGGCCGAAGAGAAAGGTCAAAGCGAAGAGTGGAAAGACTTTTGGCATAATGATGAAGCAATCCACTATTATGTGCACGGGAAAGACAATATCCCTTTTCATACAATAATCTGGCCAGCTATTCTTTTGGCAGAAGGCAAATTGCACACACCAGACCGAATTATTTCTTCGGAGTATCTGAATCTGGAGGGGAAGCAATTTTCTAAGAGCAGGGCGTGGGCGGTGTGGCTGCCTGATTTTTTGGCTAATTTTGAGGCGGAAACACTTCGGTACTTTTTGGTGATGAATGGCCCTGAATCAAGCGATGCCAATTTCGTATGGAGTGAATACTCCAATCTCGTAAACGGAGAACTTATCGGAACATTCGGGAATCTCGTAAATAGGGTACTGACATTCGGCAAAGATAAATTTCCAGACGGCCTCAATTTCCCAACCGCCCTAAACAAAGAGTCAAAAGAGCTTCTTCTCCTTGCCGGAGAAACCTTTTCCTCGGCGGGGCGTCTCATTGAAGACGGAAAATTTCGCGCGGCCTTTCGCGCCGTATTGAATATTGCGGAAAACGGAAATCGTTTTGTAAACAAAAGCGAGCCGTGGCATAAAATCAAAGACGAGACAAAAAAAGGCGAAGTTGAAGACGAACTGGCCGTGATGGTCCATTTAATTCGCGTGTTGGCGGTGCTGATCAATCCGTTTCTTCCGCGAACCTCTGAAAAAATACACGGCTTTCTCGGTCTTGGTACGAAGGAATTGAAGTGGGCATATCCCGAGCCGAACAAGTTGCAAAAGATTATTTCGGCCAGTCCTCTCTTCAAAAAAATAGAGGACGAACAAATAGACAAACAGCTTTCCGGGCTGAAAGATGCTTTGCGGTCTCATACATAGGTCTGGCCCGCGCATAAACACGTTTCAATTAAAGAAGACAAACTCTGTGGGGCCTTGCCGCCAAAAGAAAGCGCCGGCGAACCGAACGTTCTTTATTTTGATT
>JBBTTL010000008.1:30905-43580 GCA_038064275.1 Patescibacteria group bacterium
GGGGCCTTGCCGCCAAAAGAAAGCGCCGGCGAACCGAACGTTCTTTATTTTGATTTAAGCGCCAAGGAAGGCCAGACTAAAACAACAACCTACAAAAAATGCTTCGTTGGAATGCTTGTCGCCTTAGTAATGATATCCATTCCATCAATCGTAAGGTACTATTTTTTGTAGTGTAGAATCTGCCCCCTCAAAGGACCCTGCCAAACGGGGTCCTTTATTTATTGACGACGTACCTGTCTGCGTGTATGAAAGACAACCCCCACGATGACGGCAGTCAGGCTGCCGTCATCGTGGGGGTTGTCGCCAATGCAATACATTATCAGTCAATTTAATGTCCGAAAGTCTAATGTTATGGCAGGATACAGAGACTTTTTAATTCTATGGTTTTTTGATATCATTGATTTTATGAATAAAATACTATTATCGGGCGTTCAGCCGTCCGGGAAAATCCATATTGGCAATTATTTCGGAGCCATCAAGCAGTTTGTTGATATGCAAGATAAATATGACAGCTATGTTTTCATTGCTAATTATCACGCCCTAACCACCGTTTCCGACAAAAAAACCCTTGAGCGCAACACCTTTGAAGTGGCCGTTGATTATCTTGCTTGCGGTCTTGACCCCAGAAAAACAACACTTTTCGCGCAGTCCGAAATACCGGAAGTGGCCGAACTGGCCTGGATATTTGAGTGTATTACGACCGTGCCGTATTTAATGCGGGCCCACGCCTTTAAAGACGCCGAGGCAAAGGGGGCGGAAGTGAACGCCGGGCTTTTCAATTACCCCATGCTTATGGCGGCGGATATTCTAATCCAAGACGCCGACGTGGTGCCGGTCGGTCAGGACCAAAAACAGCATATTGAATACGCCCGCGATACGGCTCTGAAATTCAACCGCGTATTCGGCGATACTTTTAAAATGCCGGAGCCGTTAATTTTGGAAGAAGTGGCCATAATCCCGGGCACCGACGGAAGAAAAATGAGCAAAAGCTACGGTAATACGATTCCACTTTTCGCCACAAGCGACGAAATTAAAAAAGGGGTAATGTCTTTGCCGACAGATTCAAAAGGAATCAAAGATCCGAAAAATCCGCACTCCTGTAATATAATGGCTCTTCACAGATTGTTCAGTGGCCCCTTGGTCGGCACGCTTGAGACAAGATACAGGGACGGAGCCATCGGCTATCACGAATCAAAAGAAATCCTGATTAAAAACATGGAGAGATTTATCGCCCCACTCCGGGCCAAAAGGGAAAAAATCGCCGGAGACATTGAGTCCGTGCGTTCCGTCCTTTCCGCCGGCGGGAAGAAAGCTCGCGGCCGGGCAATAGAAAAGATGCGGGCGGTTAGAAACAAGGTCGGACTGCAAGCATAAATAATAATAATTATAAACGTGAATTTAGAAAATTTTGAAGATCACGGACGAAACGATGTCCAGATGGCCCTTGCCAATGAGCTTTATGGCGAAAGCGGACTTAATGAAGACGAAATACTAAATAGATGGGTAGCCGAGGGATATGCAAAACGTTTCGGGGATTATATGTATGAACACCCGGACATGGAAGATAGGCTCTTTGTAGAAAAAGACGACGAGGCTTTTGAAGACCTCAAAAGAAATATTTTACTGCATTAATAAAATCATAATGGAACGAACATACATAAAAGATTTACACAACCATGCCGGCGAGAAAGTAATGATTTCCGGATGGGTATCCATTAGGCGCGACCACGGCAAGCTTATTTTCGTTGACGTGAGGGACGCGAGCGGAACAGTGCAGGTTGTGGTATTGCCCAACCACAGAGAAGCGCATGATATCGCCGGTGCACTGCGAAGCGAATGGGTGATTGAGGTTGCCGGAGTTGTCAACAAGAGACCTGATAAAATGATAAATAAGGATTCCGAGAATGGGGACATTGAACTTGAAGCGACAAAAATTAAGATTTTGAATGAAGCTGAAACACCACCATTTGACGTACTCACCGACGGCAAAGAAGTAAATGAAGAAGTACGACTTCGATATCGCTACCTTGACCTTAGGCGGCCGCGTCTCCAAAAAAATATTCTGATGCGTGATAAAATAATCTCGTTTTTTCGGAACTATATGCATAAGCACGACTTCGTTGAAATTGAAACGCCTATTTTAATGAAAGGAACTCCCGAGGGGTCGCGGGAATACATGGTCCCCTCGCGCCTTGAAAAAGGGAAGTTCTACGCTCTGCCGCAATCTCCCCAGCAATTTAAACAACTTGCCATGATTGCCGGATTTGAACGATACTTCCAGGTTGCCCGTTGTATGCGGGACGAAGATACGCGCGGGGATCGGCAACCTGAATTCACCCAGCTCGATTTTGAAATGTCTTTCGTAACCCAAGAAGATATTATGAAATACACGGAGGATATGTTTATTGAACTGATAAAGAATCTTTATCCAGAAAAAGAAATTTCAACTGCGCCTTTCCCGCGCCTTACCTACCGAGAATCAATGGAAAAATACGAGAGCGATAAGCCGGATTTACGTAAGGATAAAAATAACGTCAACGAACTGGCTTTCGCGTGGATTATTGATTTTCCTATGTTTGAAAAAGGAAAAGACGGAAATATACAACCAACACACCATCCGTTCTGTTCCATAAAAGAAGAAGATAGGGAAAAATTTATGAGAGGAGAAGACCTTCTTTCAATCAGGGCTAATGCCTATGACCTGGTGTTAAACGGAAACGAACTTTCGTCTGGCAGTATTCGTATTCATAAACCTGAAATGCAAAAACAGGTCTTTAAACTTCTTAATATTTCCGAAGAGGAGCAGAAAAAAAAGTTCGGGCACATGCTTGAGGCCTTTAACTACGGCGCTCCACCACACGGGGGGTTCGCCCCGGGTATTGACCGAATTGTTATGATTCTCCAAAACGAACTGAATATCCGCGAAGTCATTGCCTTCCCAAAAACAGGAGAGGGTAAAGATTTAATGATGAACGCTCCGTCTGAAATATCAAAAGAGCAACTCAAAGAACTTGGTCTTAAACTTTAATTTGAAAAACCCGGCGACCCAAATACGAGTTCAGCCCTTGAAAAATGCCGTAAAAATATATACAATAAGGGAAATAATGCATACGGAATACAAGGTCAAAACAAGCGCTTTTGAAGGACCAATGGAGCTATTATTGTTGCTTATTGAGAAGCGCAAACTTTTTATCAATGAGATTTCACTGGCTCAAGTAACGGACGATTTTATGTCATATTTGAAACGGCTGGGGACTCTGCCAATCGGCTATACCGCGAATTTTATCATAACGGCGGCAACTCTCGTCCTCATCAAATCAAGGTCGTTATTGCCGAATTTGCTTTTAACAGAGGAAGAAGAAGGAGATATTTCCGATTTACGGCGCAGGTTGGAACTGTATAGGCTTTTCAAAAACGCCGGAGAAAAAATATCATCAACTTTTGGAAAGCATATTATGTTCAAAAGACAATACCGCGCCATAATGCCCGTGTTTGTTCCGGACAAATCTCTTAATCTGGCGAACATTCAACAATCAGTCATTGATATGCTTGCAAGCGCCCCAAAGAAAGAAGCCCTGACGGAAACAACGGTTCAAAAAGCCATTTCAATGGAGGAAATGATGGAAAATTTGACACTGCGTATTAAAGAAACAATGAGAATGTCTTTTAAACAATTTTCCAATCACCATGCCAACCCCAAAAAAGATGGAAAAATATTTATCATCGTCAGTTTTTTGGCCCTCCTTGAACTGGTCAAACAGGGGATTATCGCCGTTCGCCAAGAAAACAAATTCGGCGATATAGATATTGAGGGGCTTGCGGAACAAAAAATATGATGTTACCACTAGATGCTCAAATTGAAGCAATACTTTTTTTTAAAACGGACGCGATGTCTATCCGCAAGCTTTCTGAATTATTGAATGTTAATAAAGAATTAGTTGAAGAAGCCCTAACGCAACTCAAGGTGAAACTAGAGGGCAGGGGAGTGTCTCTCACCTGCCACGGCGACGAAGTGATGCTTACCTGCGCGAAAGAGGTCTCGCTTCTTATTGAAAAACTGGCAAAGGACGAGCTGGAAGGCGAGTTGTCAAGGGCAAGCGTAGAAACTCTCTCCATCGTGCTTTATCGGGGTAGCGTGACAAAAAGTGAGATTGATTACATAAGAGGAGTTAACGCGAGCTTTATTTTGCGCGCCCTCCAAATTCGGGGCTTGGTTGAAAGAACGCAAAATCCGAAAGATGGGCGGGCGTTCATTTATAAACCGACAATAGAACTTTATAATTTTCTAGGTATTACAAAAAAGGAGGAATTGCCGGATTATGAAAAACTAATGAAGGAGCTTGACTTGCTGTCGCGTGAGGAAAGCCAAAACGAAAAAGACAGTATGGCAGTTTCTAGTTAATCGCCCATGAAAAGATTCAGAACGCTTGCGATTGTTGTACTCTTGATTCTTTTAGTTACGGTTTTTGAAAAAACAGAATCGCGCCCTTTGGCATATAATCTTAAAAAAAACAGAGCGACAATAAACGTTTCGGGCGATGTATTTAAAAATATCTCGCTTGAGGCCAAAGCGGCCTATGTATTTGACGCGCGGACAGGCGCCGTGCTTTACGCCCAAAACGAAAACGTGCCCCTACCTCTTGCCTCGCTTTCCAAGCTGATGACCGTGCTTGTGGCTCTTGACTCAATGCCCACAAGTTCAGTTATTTCTATAGCTGCTCGCGCGCTTGAAGAAGAGGGGGATTCCGGCTTGCTTGCCGGCGAGAAATGGACACTTTGGAACTTGGCTCAATTTACGCTTACTACCTCGTCCAATGATGGCGCTAGCGCAATCGCTTCGGCTATTGCGCCGCTTTTGGCTACAGATGAGAGCGGAGACCAAGGTTTCATAAAGGCCATGAATTTAAAGGCCCGCTTGCTTAACCTGGAATCAATTCATTTTTTCAACGAAACCGGTCTAGATTTAAATATATTATCCGCGGGTGGATATGGTTCTGCCAAAGACGTGACTGTGCTTGTAAGACATATTTGGGAGCGCTACCCGGCGCTTATGGAAACTACTTCCTATATCGCGCCTGAAGTGTTCTCGTTTAGCGGAATCCATAAAATCTTAAACTCCAATAGGGAAGTGGACAAAATTCCTGGCATCTTGCTGTCAAAAACAGGCTTTACCGATATCGCCGGAGGCAATCTGACTGTTGCTTTTGACGCTGGGATTGGCCGCCCCATATTTATTACCGTACTCGGCTCAACGCTTGAGGGTAGGTTCGCTGACGCGCAAAAATTAGTATCACTTTCTATTGAAGCGGTTAAAAAAGAAGACTTTGCCCAATAATCTTTGGCGGACATCCGCCTGGCGTCGCATGTTCGTCAGTAAATTATTTTGGAGTTACCCGGGGTATTTTGAAAAGATAAAAATCGCGAGTATACTACGGTTATGATTATTATAGATATCGTTAAAGTGTTCGTACCCACGGCTTTTGCTTTTTTTATCGGAATCGCCATAACTCCGATACTGACGCATTATCTGTATAAATATAAAGCCTGGAAAAAGCAAAGTGTCCAAAGAACTCTTGACGGCAGAGAAGCGACAATTTCCGCCTCACTTCATAGGGACGAAATAAAAAAGACGCCCAGAATGGGTGGGGTAGTAATTTGGGCTAGTGTTACCATTACTATTCTTGGGGCATATTTAATTTCAATTATTTATCCCTACGACACCACCGAAAAAATAAATTTTCTTTCGCGAAACCAGACTTGGCTGCCGTTTTTTACGCTTCTTGCCGCATCATTAATCGGCTTGGTTGATGACATTTTGGTCGTTTCCGGGAGGGGCGGATATATCGGCAAAGGACTTCCCCTTACCGCAAGGATTTTTATTGTTCTTTTAATCGGCCTTATTGGGGCCTGGTGGTTCTATTTTAAACTTGGCGTTTCTAGTGTTGACTTGCCGTTTTGGGGTCAATTTGAACTCGGCCTTCTTTTTCTTCCTTTTTTTATGCTGGTCATGCTGGCTCTTTTTTCCGGCGGAGTAATTGACGGCATTGACGGTCTCTCGGGAGGTATTATGGCGACCATTTTCTCGGCTTATGCCGGCATTGCTTTTTTTCAGAACCAAATTGACTTGGCCGCATTTTGCGCAGTCGTGGTTGGGGGTATTTTGGCATTTCTGTGGTTTAACATACCGCCGGCGCGGTTTTATATGTCTGAAACTGGCATGCTCGGACTTACCACCTCGCTTGCGGTGGTGGCTTTTCTTACCGATTCCGTAATAGTCTTGCCCATCATCGCTTTTCCGCTTTTTTTAGCATCGGGTTCAGACATAATTCAGATGTTGTCCAAAAAATTTCGCGGGGGCAAAAAGGTATTTTTAGTGGCGCCAGTCCATCATCATTTTGAAGCCCTGGGCTGGCCTTCATATAAAGTGACCATGCGATTTTGGATTATTTCCGTTATTTTCGCCCTTATCGGCATGGTCATCGCCCTAGTGGGCTAGGGGTTAATCTGGAATAGTTTCAAATTTTAAACTTCAAATAGTATGACCCGCGGAAAAATTGACAAAGTATTTCTGGCCATTGTCATCTCGCTTGTCGTTTTGGGAGTTTTTGTATTCAGTTCCGCCTCTCTCGGAATTTTGGTTAAAAACGAGGCCAAGTTTTACAGTATTATTTTCAATCAGATAATATTGGGACTTACGGGCGGTCTTTTGGCTCTGACCTTGTTTTCCAGAATCAATTATCGTGTCTGGCGCAAATACGCCTTTTTTATTTTTCTTTTTGCAATTATTGTAAGCACTCTCGTCTTCGTTCCCGGTATCGGATTAGAGCATAATGGCGCCAAACGATGGATTTTATTGGGTTCATTTTCTTTTCAGCCGTCAGAGCTTTTAAAAATCGCTTTTGTTATTTACTTTGCCGCCTGGCTCTCCTCTATAAAAGACAAAATAACAAAACCGCTTTACAGTTTTTTGCCTTTTATCATCATCGCCGGTATTTGCGCCGTCGTTCTTATTAAGGAACCCGATATCGGGACATTGATTGTGCTTTTCGTAACGGGAATTATAATGCTTTTTGTTGCGGGGGCGCGGCTTAGGATGATTACGTTCTTTGGGGTTTTAACCGTTGTGGGAGTAATCGTCCTTTCGTTTGTAAAACCATATCTTAAGGCGAGAATTTTGACTTTTTTAAATCCGGCAATTGACCCGCTAGGCGCTTCATATCAACTCCAGCAATCGTTAATCGCCATAGGTTCCGGTGGAATTTTTGGACGCGGCTTTGGACAAAGTATACAGAAATTTAATTTTCTTCCGGAGCCGGTCGGCGACTCCATCTTTGCCGTGTATTCGGAGGAATTCGGCCTCATCGGAGCCGTCATTCTAATCACCCTTTTTCTTGCCTTCACTTTGCGGGGATTAAAAATCGCCAATACCGCAAACGACGGGTTCGGCAAGCTTTTAGCCGTGGGCTTGGTAATGCTTATATTCATCCAGTCTTTCATCAACATCGGTTCAATGATAGGCCTGGTGCCCCTTACCGGCGTTCCTGTGGCCTTTATCAGCCACGGCGGTACGGCCCTTTTGTTCGCCCTAACCGAAGTCGGAATACTTCTTAATATTTCGCGATACGCCAAAGGGTAAGGGGGTAGGAATTAGGCGCTAGGAATTATGGAATAAATATTCCCATAAATTGTGTCTACTGTCTCTCTTCTAGTATTTTGCAAAATACTAGAAGAGCCATCTGTTCTTTCCTTGATTTACATTGGCAAGTTTAATTGTATTTTGCAAAATCTTGACAAGATATTCCTTCGTGATATTATTCTATCAGTATAAAACATTGTGTTTGACAACCCTAAAAGGAGGAGAGTTTATGGCTACGCCAGAGGGCAAAGAAAAATTCTTCGAAAAATTTTTCTGCGAAATATGCGAGACCAGGGTGGACCTGTGTTGTTGTGAGGAGTTTAAAGATCATGCTTGCTGGGATTGCGGACCAAATTGCAAAATCTATCAACGCCGCAAGGCAATAAGGGAGCTCAAATTAATGGTCCTTTACGTTCCAGAGACTCGTTTCGGGGGATGTTTGAACCCAATCCAGATCTACATCCCCGATTAAATACAGAGGTAATTTTGTGTAATACGTAGACGGAGGTGCAACCTCCGTCTACGTAAGATTAAACCGCTTAGTCAAACCGTTTGTAAAAACCGTCCTGTTGGGCGGTTTTTTGTTAAATGAGCAATAAATTAAGCTTATTTGGTATACTATAAGCCAATGCCTATCAGGGTATATTTATAGCTAATTATTTAATATGAGAATTTTATTCGCAGGAGGGGGAACAGGGGGACATTTCTATCCGATTATCGCGGTTGTTCAGGCCATAAATGACATTATACAGAGAGAGAAAATCCTGGAAGCCAAAATATACTTTCTTTCCGATGCTCCTTACAACAAAAAGGTTCTATTTGAAAACGGAATAATTTACAAGGAGATTCACGCGGGCAAGGTTCGCAGGTATTTTTCCATTCTGAATTTTCTTGACGCTGTAAAAACCGGACTTGGAATAATCAAGGCGCTGTTTACCCTTTATTCAATCTATCCGGATGTGGTTTTCGGCAAAGGCGGCTACGCCAGTTTCCCCGTTTTATTTGCCGCCCGTATATTGCGTATTCCGATTTTTATTCATGAATCAGATTCAGTTCCCGGCCGGACGAACTTGTGGGCCTCAAAATTCGCCGCTCGCATTGCCATTTCTCATGAAGAGGCCAGCGCGTATTTCCCGAAAGAAAAAACCGCCTACACCGGCCACCCGATTAGAAAAGAAATTTTGACTCCGCTTAGTAACGGCGCTTATGAATATTTGAAACTAAACCCAAACGTGCCCACCATGCTGATTTTGGGCGGCTCCCAGGGAGCTATGCTTATAAACGATACTGTGCTTCAAGCCCTGCCGGAGCTTCTTAAAAAGTACCAAATTATTCATCAAGCCGGCGCGATACATTTAGAGACAACCTTAAAATTAACCGGCGTTATATTAAAAGACAATCCTTATGGAGAGAGATACCGCGTGTTCGGTTATTTGAATGATTTATCTATTCGCATGGCAACGGGTATTTCAAAACTTATAATATCGCGTGCCGGCTCAACTATTTTTGAAATTGCCGCCTGGGGTCTTCCTTCTATAATCATCCCCATCACGGACTCAAACGGCGACCATCAGCGCAAGAACGCCTTCAATTACGCCCGAGCCGGCGCCTGCACGGTAATTGAAGAAAATAATCTGACCCCCCACGTGTTAATTTCCGAAGTGGAAAAAATAATGTCGGATAAGGGAATCAGCGATAAAATGGCCAAAAACGCGCGCGCTTTTTATCGGCCGGACGCCGCGGAAACAATTGCCAAAGAAATAATCCGGCTTGCTCTACAGCATGAGGAATAATCTAGGCGGACTGAATCACGGGCGGCGTGCGAGCCGGACTTTTTGTAAATTAGTCTAGTTGAATCTTCGCCCAAAAAATATTGTGCTATTATAAATAAGACACCATAACACATGCTTTCTAAAGATTCACCAATCATAACCCGATTCGCCCCGTCACCCACGGGATTTTTACATCTTGGCAGCGCCCGCACGGCTTTTTTCAACTATCTATACGCGCGAAAAAATAAGGGGAAATTCATTCTTCGCATAGAGGATACGGACAAGGAACGCAGTACGAGGGAATTTGAGGAAGATATTATAAACGCGCTTTCTTGGCTTAAAATCCCGTACGAAACGCTTTACAAGCAATCCGAGCGAACCGATATTTACAAAAAATATCTTAAAAAATTGGTAGATGAAGACAAGGCGTATGTTTCAAAAGAAGAAGTCAAAAAAGAAGGGCACAGGGAAGAGGTCATACGCTTTAGGAATCCCAACAAAAAAATAAAATTTGCCGACCTTGTGCGCGGGGATATAGAATTTGACACGACAGATTTGGGGGATTTCGTCATAGCCAAATCGTCAGAAGAGCCGCTTTATCATCTGGCAGTAGTGGTTGATGATTTTGAAATGGGCATTACTCACGTTATACGCGGCGAGGACCATATTTCAAATACACCGCGACAGATACTGATAGGTGAAGCCTTGGGCGCTCCAAGGCCCCAATACGCCCATATTCCCCTTATATTGGCTCCTGACAGGTCAAAGCTCTCCAAACGCCACGGCGCTCTGGCCATCGCTGAATACCGCAACCGGGGGTATATGTCGGAAGCAATATGCAACTATTTGGCCCTGCTTGGCTGGAATCCCGGAACCGATCAGGAAATTTTTTCTTTAGATGAATTGGCTGAATTGTTCGACCTTGGCCGGGTACAAAAAAGCGGAGCGGTCTTTGATGTTGAAAAATTAAAGTGGATAAACCGCGAATACCTCAAAAAGCACCCTAATGAGATTTTAAAGAAAATAAAAGAGAGCGCAAGCGACGATGGGGTGGCCGCAAAACTTTTACCGCTCGTCATGGGACGTATTTCCACGACGGAAGAAATCGGGACGCTTCTCGGGCAGGGCGAACTTGGCTTTATAAATTTGCCGGAATATGAAGGCGAAAAGCTTATCTGGAAAGAAAGCAATCGGGTTAATGCCAGACAGCATTTGCTGAAAATCAGGGAGATTTTAGAA
Organism: Patescibacteria group bacterium; assembly: GCA_038064275.1. Lineage (GTDB taxonomy): Bacteria > Patescibacteriota > Minisyncoccia > Phycocordibacterales > VMEP01 > JAUYLU01. The sequence continues at coordinate 41,553 of JBBTTL010000008.1, forward strand.
AAATTGGAAACCGGCGATTCTTTTACGGCGGAAAAAATAAAGGATGCCATTTGGGAATACGCGGAAAAAGAGGGTAGGGGAAACGTGCTTTGGCCGATGCGCTACACCCTTTCCGGCAGAGACAAAAGCCCAGACCCCATGACTCTGGCTTTTATTTTGGGCAAAAACGAAACCATAAGAAGACTTGGTCGGGCAATTGAAAAATTAAACGAGGAAAAATAAATGAGAATAGGAGTCATTCTAATTTCTATAGGGACCTTATTTCTTGCTTTATTTCTTTCAACGGGATTTTCTTATGCTTCGGAGATTGACGACCTAAGGGCCACCATAGACCAAAAAAATGCCGAGCTTGCGAAAATAGAGGCGGAAATTTTATCCTATAGCAAGCAAATTGAGCAAACCGGCAAAGAAGCCGACAGCTTAAAAAAGGTATTGAAACAACTTGAAATAAATAAAAAGAAATTATTGGCGGAAATTAGGGCCACTCAAGGAAAAATAAATATCACCAACACAACCATACAGAAATTAAATGTTGAAATAGGCGATAAGGAAAAACGCTTGGGGCAGTCTCTGGCGGCGGCGGAGGGAAGCATCCGAAACGTCAACTATCTAGAAAACAGCACCGCAGTCGAGATTTTCTTGTCCAACGAGAACTTTTCGGATGTTTGGACGGATATTGACAATATCTCGTCTTTTGAGAACAAGCTGCGGGAGCATATTGCGGAAATCAAACAACTTAAGCTCAACCTGGAATCAAGCAAGGTCCAAAAAGAAAATGAGAAGAAAAAACTTATTTCTCTTAAGACCGGACTTTCCGACCAGGAAAAAATAGTCCAAAATAATCAGAAAGAAAAAGACCGCTTGCTTAAGGAAACAAAAAACAGGGAAGCGAACTACCAAAAAATTCTTGCCAACCGGCTGGCTAAAAAAATAGAGCTGGAGCGGGAAATATTGGAGTTTGAAGGAAAACTGGATATTGCGGTGGACCCGACAAAATTGCCCCGCGTGGGAACGGGCGTACTCTCCTTTCCCCTTGATAAAATTTTTGTCACCCAATATTTCGGCCGAACACCCTTTGCTACCAAGAATCCGCAGGTATATAATGGCATGGGACACAATGGCGTTGATTTTCGGGCAAGTATCGGCACGCCGGTAAAATCAGCCGCAAACGGCCGCGTAGTCGGCACGGGAAACACGGACACGTCATGTTATGGAGTTTCATACGGCAAATGGATTCTCGTTGAACACCCAAACGGCCTTTCTACTCTCTACGCGCACCTTGACCTAGTCAAAGCCGGCACGGGCGACGCGGTCTCGTCTGGAGAGACGATCGGCTATAGCGGAAATACCGGATATTCAACCGGCCCACATCTCCATTTCACCGTATACGCGACACAAGCAGTGCACATATCTTCACCAACCGAGTATAGGAGCAAAATCTGCGGGACATATATGAAACTTCCGGTTGCGCCGCTTGGCGGATATTTAAACCCGCTCTCATATCTGTAAAATTTATGACAAATAAATCATACCAAAAAGGATTTATAGGACGCTTAATACTTATCCTCGTTGCACTTTTTTTTATTGCCAGCTTCTTTAATTTTGACATAAAGAACTTCATTGGCTCGCCGATAACTCAAAAAAATCTCTCCTATGTCGTAAATATAGGCCAGTCTGTATGGAGGGGTTATCTGGAGAAACCGTCCCAGTATCTGTGGAATAGTATATTTACAAATTTCGTTAAAGTTTCCTTTACTGTGGGTTTAGAAAACTTAAAAGCAATTACAGGGGGGGATATCAATAAATTAAATATCGTGCCAATTTTACCCCGGGGATTTTCGCCCGCGACAAACTCTGAAGATAGTTACATCCCACAAAGTCAATGGTAGTAATACAACTAGGGTACGCACAATCGCGCCATCTTTTACGACCCTTTAGTTAGGTTATCGGGTCGTAAAAGCGATTGTGCGACCCGGCGTAAGGTGTTCGCTAGGGTACGCACAATCGCGCCATCTTTTACGACCCTTT
>JBBTTL010000008.1:43680-56225 GCA_038064275.1 Patescibacteria group bacterium
CGGCGTAAGGTGTTCGCTAGGGTACGCACAATCGCGCCATCTTTTACGACCCTTTAGTTAGGTTATCGGGTCGTAAAAGCGATTGTGCGACCCGGCGTAAGGTGTTCGCTAGGGTACGCACAATCGCGCCATCTTTTACGACCCTTTGGGTTATCGGGTCGTAAAAGATATATTGTGCGACACTCAGTATCATTGCGGGCAAATACAGATTGACACCTCCCCTCTTTCGCTGTCTCTCTTTTTTCAGGCTTAAATTAAAACCGTAATCCCGGCTTTTGAAACTTCCAGGATACCGGAATCAATCTGAAATTTTTCTTCTTTGTTTTCTTGTCTGACCGTAATTTTTCCTTTCTTTAATACGGTGATAAGGGGCACGTGATTTTTCAGCACCGTCAGCTCCCCTTCCGTTCCCGGCAAGGTTGCGGAAAAAGACTCTCCATAAAACACGACTCCATCCATTTTGGCAATAATAACGTTAAACATAATTATTGTTTGTTCAAGGCTCCCTTCATATAAAAATCCTGCTCATCGCGATCATCATGCTTGCCATCAATTATTTCCTTAAAGCTCCGGATAGTGTCAGTAAGTGTTACATAAACCCCGGGTGTTCCAGTAAAAGCTTCGCCAACGAAAAACGGCTGGGACAGGAAACGCTGAATCTTTCTGGCTCGGTTCACAGTCAGTTTATCGTCATCTGAAAGCTCGTCAATTCCAAGTATGGCAATTATGTCTTCAAGGTCGCGGTATCGCTGGAGAATTTTTCTTGAGGCAATGGTCGTTTCGTAATGCTCGCGGCCGACAATATCGGGGTCAAGGGCGGTTGAACCGGATTCAAGCGGGTCAATGGCCGGATAAATTCCAAGCGAAGCCAGTTGGCGCGACAGGACGACCGTTGAATCCAGGTGAGCAAACGTAGTAGCGGGGGCCGGGTCGGTCAAGTCGTCTGCCGGCACATAAACGGCTTGTACCGAAGTGATTGAGCCATTTATGGTGGATGTAATCCGTTCTTGCAACCCCCCCATCTCCTCCGCCAAAGTCGGCTGATAACCGACAGCCGATGGAATTCTACCGAGAAGCGCGGAAACTTCCGAGTTGGCCTGGATAAATCTGAAAACATTGTCCATGAAAAAGAGGACGTCTTTCTTCATGGTGTCTCTGAAATATTCGGCCATGGTCAGGCCGGAGAGTCCCACTCTGGCCCTCGCCCCCGGCACCTCGTTCATTTGCCCGAAAACAAGGGCTGTCTTGGCAAGCACCCCCGATTCTTTCATTTCATGATAAAGCTCATTCCCCTCGCGGACCCGCTCCCCCACGCCGGCGAAAACAGAATACCCGCCGTGGTTGGTGGCAACATTGCGAATCAATTCTTGTATCAAAACAGTCTTGCCGACGCCCGCCCCGCCAAACAGGCCAATTTTGCCTCCCTTGATGAACGGGGTCATCAGGTCAATGGCCTTGATGCCCGTTTCAAAAATTTCACTTTTGGTTTTTTGCGTTTTAAATTCGGGCGGGTTCTGGTGTATGGAAAGCCTTAGGTTTGAATCGTCTAGCGGCGCTCCCCCATCTATGGTCTCGCCGAGAACATTAAAAAGACGGCCAAGCACTTTCTCGCCGACAGGCACCGATACGGGCTTGCCTAAATTATTAACTTCTTGGCCGCGCCAAAGTCCTTGGGTATCGCTTAAACTAATCGCCCTCACGCGACTGGCTCCTAAATGCTGGGCAACCTCAAGAACAATTCGTCTTCTTGAATCGCCCTCGCCTAAAAATGTGTCAAGTGCCGTTTTAATGGGTGGAAGGTTTTTTTCAAAATAAACATCTACCACCGGCCCGATTATTTGTTTTATTATTCCTTTTTCCATAAATTTTATGCTTTAACCGACTCAATCCCGCTTGTAATTTCTGACACCTCACGGGTGATGGCACCCTGTCTGGCCTTGTTAAATTTGCTCTTTAGCTCCTTGCTAATTTCCAGCGCCTTGTCGCCGGCGTTTTTCATCGCCACCATCCGGGCGGAAAATTCCGAGGCTTTAGTTTCAAGCAAGGCGTGGTAAAGAATGACCTTGCCGAGATATGGCAACAAAAAATCAAGAACGGCTTTTTCATCCGGCTCGCAAGTGTAAACGGAATTTTCACCGTTTATCGCCCGGGTTTCTTTAAACATTTCAGAATATTTTCCTTTGGCCGGAACGATGTCGCTTATAATTTTCTCTACTTCATTTTCGGATATCGGAAATACGCGGTGGAGTACCGGTTCTTGCTCAAAGGTGGAAATGAAATTCGGATAAGCAACAAAAACTTCCTTATAAAGCCCGCCCCGGTACAGTTCGGCCACTTTGTCAACGATACCATTCACTTCGTTTAAATCCGGGTAATCCGTTTTAGCGTCAGCATGGTGGACAATCGCGTACCCGCGTTTAGAAAAGTACTCCGTGGCTTTTTTGCCGATTGAAATTATTTCACAATCACTCCGTTCAATTTGTCCGGATGAAAAAAACGCCGAAACTTTCCGCAAGACTCCATTATTCAAGCTTCCGGCCAGCCCCCTGTCACTCACTATTACAATGGCCAGATATTTCCCGCTGTCGCGTTCCGTTAAAAACGGATGATTTTCTCTGAGAGAACTTTTTATTCTTTTTAGCATCTTAAATGCCGCTACCGAGTATGGCCTGACGGAAAAAGCTTTTTCCTGGCTTTTGCGCATTTTGGCGGCCGAAACCGCCTCCATGGCTTTTGTTACTTGCATGGTCTTCCCTACCCCGCGGATTTTTGATTTTATCTGTTTTAGCGACATAAATTATCTGTAGTTTGAATCCGCCAGAAAACCCCCAATGGCATTTTTTAATTTTGACTCCGTACTCTCTGTAATGGTTTTTTCGTCCCTAATAGACGCAACAACGTCATTGTGTTTTGTTTCCATATAAAGCAACAGGTCTTCTTCAATCTTTCCGATTTCGCCGACCGGTATCGTGTCAAAAAAACCGTTCACCGCGGCGTATATAACGACAACCTGTTTTTCAAAGGGCAAAGTTTTGTGTTTGCCCTGATTGAGTACTTGCGACAAGCGTTCCCCTTTTTCAATCTTGCTTTTAGTGGATTGATCCAGGTCCTGTGAAAATTGCATAAAAGCCTCAAGCTCGCGAAATTGGGCGAGCTCCAATCGAATACGGCCTGCCACTTTTTTCATAGCTTTGGTTTGGGCGGCGCTGCCGACGCGGGATACTGATATGCCGACGTTAATGGCCGGCTTTAAACCTTTGTTGAAAAGCTCGGTATCCAAAAAAATCTGCCCATCCGTTATTGAGATAACGTTGGTCGGAATATAAGCCGAAACATCGCCCTCTTGCGTTTCAATTATCGGCAAGGCCGTAAGAGACCCGCCTTTTAATCTGTCCGATAACCGAGACGCCCGTTCCAGTAATCTGGAATGTAAATAAAAAATGTCTCCCGGATACGCTTCGCGTCCCGGCGGCCGGCGCAATAAAAGCGACAACTGCCGATAAGCCACGGCGTGTTTGGACAAATCGTCGTATACGACAAGAGCGTCTTTGCCTTGCTCCATAAAATATTCCCCTACCGCCGCGCCGGCATAAGGAGCGAGAAATTGAAGCGCGGCGGGAGCGGAAGCGCCCGCTGAAATGACTATGGTATATTCCATCGCGCCGGCATCTTTTAAGAGGGCAACCAGCCTTGCCGTTTTAGATTCTTTCTGCCCTATGGCAACATAAATGCAAATAGGCCTGTTGTTTTCCGGCTCGTTTCTTTGGTTTAAAATGGCGTCTATGGCAATGGTGGTCTTGCCGGTAAAACGGTCGCCGATTATAAGCTCTCTTTGCCCTCGTCCGATGGGAATCATAGAGTCAATGGCCTTAATCCCCGTGTGGAGAGGTTTGTTAACCGGAGAGCGATCAATGACCCCGTAGGCCTCTCTCTCCAAGGCGTAATAAGTTTTTCCCATAATGTTAGACCCGCCGTCTATCGGCTCTCCCAACGCTCCGACAACTCTGCCTATCATTTCTTCCCCGACCGGAATAGACAAGATTTTATTCAGGCGACTTGCCCTCATTCCTTCGGATACGCGGGCAGAATCGCCCAATATGATTACCCTGGCCGAATCTTCCTCAAGGTTGAGTATCATGCCGTAAAGAGCGCCTTCTCGGTTGAGGGTTTTTTCCAAAGTCTCGCCCTCGTTTTCTTCAAACAAAACCATCTCTGCTAAGGTGGCGTGGGCCAGCCCCTCTATCTCGGCAACGCCGTCGCCGACCGCGCGGACAATGCCCCCTTCTTTGGGTAGAGTAGACGGTGAGAAGTTTTCAATCTCTTTTCTGATTTTGTCTATTGTTGAAATATTCATTTTAAATCTGTGCTTCTCTCAATTTCCGGTAAAGGCCAACTAGTTCTCCTTTATAGCTTAAATCTATCCTATGTTCCCTCGTTTGTATGATTGAGCCGCCGATAAGACTCTCATCCAGCATAATTTCCGTTCTATAGTTCTTCGGCAATATTTTGCCGTGCGCCGAGAGCAATTTTAGGGCCATCCTGCCATCTTTTTTATTCGCAATTTTAACCGTAACGGTATTTTTTCGCTCTTTGTTGTCTAATTCTCTTCGGACATTTTCACCAATTGCGCGAATAAGAGAGTTTTCACCTTTCTTTTTTAAATAAAGTCTTGCCTTGGTAAAAATATCGCGGGCCTTTTCGGGCTCGTTTTCTATTGCTCTCATTATTGCTTTGGCGTACGCGGCTGGTTTCATTTTCTATGTTTTTTTCCGAAGGACTTTTTCCGCCGCCAGAATGGAAAGTTTTATTATTTCGTCCGAAGCGTCGGCTAAAGCTTTTTCTTTTATGCGTTCGCTTTCGGCGCGCGCTTGCGACAATTGTCTGATTTTTTCCTCCTCGGCCCTTTTTACTATGCCCTCTCCCGCCACTCGGGCGCTATCTTTGGCGCTTTCTATGGAAAGAAGCCCCTTCTTTTTCGCTTCGGATATTAAAACATCCGCCTCGGTCTTGGCGTCGTTAAGTTTAGTCTCAGCGTCAAGCGCGTTTTCAATTCCTTTTTCTATCTGTATTTTACGTTTATCAATCATTGCAAGAAGCGGCTTATACAGAAATTTTTGCAGAACAAAAAGCAGAATTCCGAAATTCACGATTTGGATAAGCAGAAGCTTCCAATTGACGCCAAAGGCGGCCGCGATTCCTTCCATGGTTAGGTGTACTTAACGATAAAGGCGATAACCAAAGCGAAAATGGCCAAAGCTTCGGCAAAAGCAATGCCGATAAACATAGTCACTTGAATTTTTGGCGCCGCTTCGGGGTTTCGGCCGATGGCATTGAGCGCTCCGGCAACAATGAGACCGATGCCGATACCCGGACCGATAACACCCAAACCGGCCGCCAAGGCCATGGCGATTGTTTTTGCTACTTCAATATCAATAGTCATTTTTCTTATTTAATAATTTAATAATAACTGATCAGATTTTCTTCCACCCCCATTTGGACATTGAATGTCCAAATGGGAAACGGGGTCGTTTAATGCGCTTCCGCTCTCGCAATCTTTATAAAAAAGAGCGTTAGCAGAGAAAATATGGCCGCTTGTATGAAGCCGACGAAAACTTCAAAAAGCATCATCGGCACCGGCAAAACCACCGGCACAAAAAAAATAATCACCGCGATGACAACCTCGCCGGCAAAAATATTACCGAAGAGCCTAAATGAAAAAGACACTAATCGTGCCAGTTCAGAAAACAAATCAATAATACCGACGGTAAAATCAAGCGGTGACTTAAGGTTAACAAATTTTTTGGCATAATTCAAGCCCCCCAGCTCCGAGATGCCGGCATATTCTATTACGAAAAACGAAATTAGAGCGAGGGCGAGGGTAACGTTTAAGTCCGTATTCAAAGAACGCAGAAGCGGAGTGAATTCTTCGTGGCCGAAAAAACCTATACTGCCTATGCCGGGAATAAACTGGATCATATTGCCAGCTAGAATGAAAAGAAAGAGGCTGGCAATAAGGGGAAAATATCTTCTAGCCGCGTTCTTCTCGCCAAGCGTTTCTTCCACGTAGCTATAAACGTAACCGACAAGCATTTCTAATATTGTTTGCAAGCGTCCGGGCAATAACGCAATTCTCTTATTGACTAAAAATGCTAAAATAAAAAGAAATACAACCACGATAAAACTCATAAGCAGGGTATTGTTTATTGGTATCCCAAAGAAGAGTCCGAATTCCTCCGCTTTTAGTGAAATGTGAATCTTATCCATGATTAATTAAAAAATAGCCCGACCAGGGCCGGATTAAGGAACATCATACCACGCTCTAAGATTTAGAGACAGGGCCCTGTTTCTTGCCCCAAGGGTTGTGGTCGTCAATTGATTCTCTAAAACTCCTTCTCGTATAGAGTCGGAGTGGTTTTGCTTTCCACGACGCCAAATGTCGTCCTGCCAATAAGGGCCCCGCGTTCGGTTTCAACCGAACATCGCCACCGACCGGCCGATATGTCCAATTTTTCACTATAACCGCGATAGCCGCTTTCGCGTCCGCCTATAATTGGAAAACTCACAAGCGTTGCCGTCTGCCACTTCTTTTTGTCGGCGCCGTAATATTCCCATCGGTGGTAAATGGCGGTTGTTAGCCCGACCGGAGCAAAAACCGAACTGAAACAATACGCTTTTTCATCCGAAACCCGCGTGAATATCGCGCTCGTGTCCCGCAGAAATAAATACCAATCAGGTTTTTCGTAAAGAACTTTATAATTCCCGTTATCCGCACGTTCTATGGTGTGGTAAATACCAATTTCACGAAGAGAGAGCGGCACCGGCGGTATGATATTTAAAAAGTAGAGAACATTAAAAGAGGCAAATATGGCAACGATGGAGAAAACAGTTTTTCTAATCGCGTCTATAACTTTTCGGGGCGACAGGAAAAAGAGGATAATCAAAAATCCGGATACAATAGCAAGGCTGATCAGGCTGCTTAAAATGAAAATGTTGTCCCCAAAACTGCCAGTAATAATAGGAATGACGAGCACGATGTATGACAGAAGAAGAAAATACCAGACCGAAATGTGAAAGTTGAGGCGCGTGTATCGGTCGCGCAACAACTCATTGCCGACGATGAATACTCCTAAAAGCAAGAAAAAGAGAAAACTGCCCTCAAGTGTGCCGCTGTGTCCGTAAAGCACCGTAAGCCCACCGGCCAAATTGCCGAATGCGAACGGCACCGCCATAAGTAAAATGGTTGGGGCAATTTTGCCTTTTTTCTCAAACGTGGTAAGTAAAATAATTCCGCCGGCGGAAATCAAAAGATATGAAAGTACGGTGACATTTTCAAAAAATCGGTCCGGCCGGACAAGGGTCAATGAATCCCAGACGAATCCGGTAAGGATTGCCACTACTCCCGCGTGTCGCTCGTGTTTTTTTAAATACTCCCAAAACGACCCCCAGCGGGAAATTAAAAATTCTTTCTTGGCCATGTTTTTGTTGTATAAAAAATCACTTGGCTTCTTTTTCTTCGTATTCTTCTTCAAGCGGGTCAATGTCACTATCTTCGCCGTCCGCCGCGTCCTCTGCAATATCACCGCTCTCATCTTTAATCGTGTCTCCCCGCAAAAATCCTCCCGCTTGAAGAGTCCAGAGCTTATTGTAAAGACCGCCCTCGCGGACGGAAAGGTTCTGGTGTGTTCCCTCTTCAACAACAGCCCCTTTGTCTAAAACAATTATGCGATCCATTTTTCGAATGGTTGAGAGACGGTGGGCGATGACTATGGCGGTCTTCCCAAGCATCAGCTTATCCAGGGCGTCTTGAATGAGTGATTCAGAATGTGAATCAAGGCTTGAGGTAGCTTCGTCCAAAACTAAAATAGGGGCGTTTTTAAGTATGGCCCTGGCAATGGCAATGCGCTGGCGCTCCCCGCCGGAGAGCTTGATGCCGCGTTCTCCCACATAGGTTTCATAACCGTATGGAAGACCGGCGATAAATTCATCGCAGTGCGAGAGAGCGCCCGCGCGCCTGACCTCGTCGTCGGTGGCACTTCTCCTCCCGTATCTGATGTTTTCAAGCAATGTCCGATGAAACAAAATAGGGTCCTGCGGCACCAAGGCGATACTGGCGCGCAAAGAGGCGAGGGTAAGACCGCGCAAGTCCTGCCCATCAATCATTATTCTGCCGCCCTCCACATCGTATAGACGCATAATCAGTCTGACGATTGTGGTTTTACCGGCCCCTGACGGACCGATAAAGGCCACTTTCTCTCCTCCTTGCACTGACAAGTTAAAGCCCTGTAAGATGTTTCGCCTTTTCCCGAAAGAAAACGCAACATTCTCAAACTTCACCTCCCCTTTTTTAATTTCAAGCGGCAATGCCTTGGGATTGTCAACAATTTCCTGCGGCAATATCATAATATCAATCATTTCTTTGGCATCGGCGAAGCTTTCGTAGAAATCGCGCATAACGTGCGAAAGATCCCACATCCGCCCGCCGAGGCCTATAAGATATGCCTGGATAAGTACGAATGTGCCGACGGTGAAAATCCCCGCTTGCCAATATTTAATGGAAAAATAAAATAAAAAGAATTCGGCCGCAATAAAGAGAAACGCTTGCGTTGCGTCGGGTACATGATTTAAGTTCCAGGCAAATCGGGTAATTCGGGCCTGCTCGTCGGCCACGTTCTTAAAGTACCGCGATTCGTCTTTTGCCCCGTCAAAAAGCTGTATGGTGTTATGGTTCGCAATGGCGTCGGACAGGACCGCCGTGCTGAAAGAATCCGCCTCGGCCCGCTCTATTTCATATTTCAATTTCCAGCGGGTGAAATAATAATTAAAAATAAAAAAAACTGCAGTAATTACTATAATTATGAAAGTTATGGCCGGTTTTATGTACCAGAGGACTATGCTCATACCCACGATCCGCACCAAAAGCGGAACTATGCTGAAAATTATGCGGTTGGCAAACCGTTCAAACGCGCGGGCGAAACGGTTGATGCGCTGGACGAGCGAACCCGTAAACCTGTTGGCGAAGAAGGTATAAGAATGGTCGAGCATATAATCAAAAGATTGTGTCTTCAGGTCCGCCATCATTTTTGATTGAAAACTGTTATTAACAAATCCCATCGCTCGAAAAAAAATCCAGGCGACACTATTAATTGCCGCAATATATATTATTATTTTAATCAGGATCGGAACTGTTTCGGCGCTTCCGTTGGAATGTGTTAAAACATCAAAAAACTGCTTATAAAAAATGGGTGTAAATATGGAAGAAAGCTCGGCAATCACGGCGGCCGCCAATATGAAAACCCCCGCCACCCTATGGGAACGGACCACCGCCCAATACGCCTTAAGCACCTGCGCCGTCGTTGAGTGGGTTTTTTCGCGATGATACGATTTTTTGTGTAATTTTTCCATTCCAATAAAAACCCCGTGGGGGTTTGATTTTAATATATTACCACGCCGTCTCTTAAGTTTCTCTGTTAAAAGAAAAAGATAAAAATATATGTCCAGCCCTTAGGCGCACTTGAGGCAGGAAATTTGACCGTCTCTTGTTTTGATGTATTTATTCCCACAAACGCATACCAAAATCTCTGTCTTTGTCGGTTTTTCTGTCCACTTTCCGTCTTTTTGGAATGTTTTTGACACGGTATTCATCGGTTTTATTTTGACGTTCATATTATTTTATTCAATGAATGTCAGCGCTTTCCCTTTCTTTCCGGCCCTGCCGGTTCTGCCAATACGATGAATATAATCGTCATAAGTCGCCGGAATGTCGTAATTTATAACGTGGCTTACTCCGCTTATATCAAGTCCGCGGGCGGCCACATCGGTCGCTACCAGCACTTGCACATGGCTGTCCTTGAATAATTTCAACGCCTTCTGCCTTCTGGATTGATTTTTATCGCCGTGTATGGAATCAGCCTTGAATCCCCTCTCCACAAGAATCTTTGCCAATTTTTCCACGCCGTGTTTGGTCCTGCCGAAGATCAACACCTTCTCAAACCCGGCTTGAATCAATAGGTCGTGAAGAACGTCAATTTTACTGCCGCCTTTGACCTTGACGATGTCTTGGTCCACGCTCTCCGGCGTTTCTTTGGTCTTTACCGAAATCGTTACCGGTTCTCTCAAAAACTCTTTGATGAGCTTTTCAATCTCGCGCGACACCGTCGCTGAAAAGAAAAGAGTCTGGCGACTTTTCGGCATTTTAGACATCATGAATTTCATGTCGTTGATGAAGCCCATATCAAGCATTCTGTCCGCCTCATCAAGTACAACCGTATTAAATCCCGAAAGGTTTAGGTTTTTTCTTTCAATCAAGTCCTTAAGCCTGCCCGGCGTGCCGATAACAATATTGTTGTGGTAGCGCAGTTCTCTTATCTGCCTGCCGATGTTGGCCCCGCCGATGCAGGAAACCGAAAAAAGTTTGGTCCCGCCTGTGAGCGATTTAAATTCGTCCTCAATTTGTATGGCAAGTTCTCTGGTTGGAACAACCACAAGCGCGCTCTCTTTTAAATTGAGGAGAGCTTTATTGATAATGGGAATAAGAAAAGCGGCCGTTTTGCCGGTTCCGGTGTTGGCAATGCCGACTACGTCTGTCCCGCGTAAAATATGCGGGATAGTTCTGTCTTGAATCGGGGTAGGGGTTACATATCCCTTTTTGGCAATTCTCTCCTTCAGTTTCTCGTCAATTAAAAAATCGCTGAATTTGTGTTCGGGTATGAAATGAGCGGCCGCTTCGGTGATGACAGCTTTATTAATGAAGCGAGAGACGTCTATGCGTTCGCCTTTTGGCCCTCCACGCGAACGTCCCTGTCCCCTTTGAGCAAAACCCCCTTGCGGAGGCCCCTTTCTAAAATTGTGCCTGAAACCGGAGCTATGTCTGGAATTTCCTTTGTACATATTGATTATCCCAACGGCTCCATATTTCAAAAGGAAATTTCCCCCAAAACAAAAAACTAGTGAGATGTTTAATTACTTTGCCATTATATATTATAACGATTATTTTGTCAATTTTTTGAATAAGTCCGCCCGTTTTTGCACACCGTTTTGCAATGAAACAAACAGGCAGACCGAAAAAAAGAAATAATATTAGACCACGATCCCGTGGGAAATATTGTGCCTGATACACCGAAAAAACACGTCTATTCTCTAATTCGCGCGAATTAGAGAATGTAAACTCCAAAATTAAACACATATCATTCATCCCTTAAATCAAAGGTACCTGACCCCATTAACCATTAACTCGAGCTTATCAATAGTCCTGCGTTTAATGTCGCGAACTTGGAAGCCGAGCTTCCAAAACTTATTTTTTATCGCTTTAGGCAACTTGGAGGCCTTGCCTCCAAGTTGCCTAATTTTTTGATGACGGCAGCTTCACAATGATAGCAGTCAGACTGCTATCATTGTTTTACTATTACTCTCCCCATTGCCCGCCAGAGATTGGGCCACTTTTGATAGCAGGAAAGCCCCCGATAAAACCAGCAATCGACGACTCAAGTTACACTTCTCTAAAAAAACATTTTTACCCCCTTGATAAAAAGCCCCACAACTATATACAGCATGGTCAGTACGATGATGGAATCTTTTACCTTGTCTGAAAGTTTGATCAAAACATGTCTGCCTGCATAAATGGAAATAAATAATATTGGTGTAAAAACAATTGTCCATTTGAACATGTCCGCCGAAGACAGTTGGTTTTCGTTAAAACGAATGAGGCTCGCGGTTGCAAAGATGATGAAGTTCAAGACATTTGATGTCCCTCGAACTTCCTCTATTTTTAAGTGTTCTGAGTAAAGGAAACTCGTCCTTATGTTCGCGCCAGATAAACCTGTACCTTGGAGAAACCCGGACAACGCGCCGACGAGTGAACTGGTGAACTGATTGGATTTCTTTTTTTCTTCTTTTTGTTTATTTCTGTTTATAAGATGTGCCAATGTCTTGTATAAAAAACGTACTGACAGCAGAAACAGCATTGAGGTAACTAGCCAGGCAGGCAACTGAATAAGCAACAGGGCTCCAATAACAGAGCCCGCGACCGACGTCGGCAGTAATTTCCAAAGATAGTCCTTTCTAATATCTTTTCTAAAGACAAAAGAAATCATCGCACAGCCAATCATGAGAAGCCACGTGGAAATTGCAATGGCATAATGCGAGTCCCCCGTAAGAGCTGCAATGAGCGGTGTCTGTGTGGCAGATCCAGATAAAGGAACAATAATATTTAAAAACGACAAAAATGCCAAGACTAAATAAATTTGTCCATCGGCTATAATTTCCTGTATTAGATTTTGCATGGGGTTAGTGTAATTATGAAGTCATTTGTTGGGTCCCTCGTCTGTTGAAGTTAATCTTCAACAGGGTTTAAGTTGTTTGATTGAAGATTTATTCATACCGCAAGGACTCAATCGGACTTTTAGCGGCGGCCTTTCGTGCGGGGTATAATCCAAAAATTAATCCGACTGCCGAAGAAACAATAATTCCTAAAATCGCCGCCGTCCACAGATTGACTGACGCAAACTCTCTAACATATCTGTTTATTTTTTCCATAAGTGTTCAGTTGC
>JBBTTL010000008.1:56325-59443 GCA_038064275.1 Patescibacteria group bacterium
CTTTATACTTTATACTTAATACTTTATACTACCAAAATGAAGACTTCTTATTCGGCCCTTGAAACTTTCAAGACCTGTCCGCTTAAATATAAATATCAGGAGATAGATAAGATTAAGGGTCCCAAGCGGATTGAGGCGGTTTTCGGCACCCTGATTCATTCGGCCCTCAAATATATGTTTGAGCGCAATCCCCTCTACCCCACCGAGGATGAAATTATTGATTTTTTCACCAAACGCTTTAATGAAAAATCCGAAGCAATTCTATGGCCGGACCCGTTAAAAAAAGAAGCTACGGAAAAACTTTACTACGACGAGGGGATAAAACTTCTTAAAAATTTCTACAAAAAGAATCAGCCGTGGAATTTTAATCCGGTGGAACTGGAGAGTCGTTTTTTAATTGAGATTCCCGATGAAAAAGAGGGTGTTACTCATACTGTTGCCGGCATTATAGACCGCATTGATAAAGACCCCGAGGGAGATATCTATGAAATTATTGATTACAAAACCGGTAAGAAAATGCCCTCGCAGGAATCGCTTGAAAATAATCTCCAGCTTGGACTTTATCATCTCTCGCTCCTTTCACGATGGCCGAATTTAAAACCGAGCCAGATAAAAACATCGCTCTACTTTCTTAAACACAATGAGAAAATAACCGCATCGGCAAGCGAGGAACGCGCGGAGAAAACTAAGGCGATTATTTTGGATAAAATCGCCGAAATTGAAAAAAGTAGAAAGGATAACAACTTTCCCCCCACTCCGGGACCCCTCTGCGATTGGTGCGCTTTCAGAAAAATCTGCCCAATGTGGTCGCACGAATACAAGAAACCGGAAACACCGGACGATAAGACCGCAAGTGAGGCAATTGCAGAATACATGGGCATAAAAGAATCTGATGATAAAAATGATAAACGACTAAAAGAACTTCGGGGGATTATACTTTCATATATGGAAAGCAAAAAAATTGAACGAGTCTTTGGTGGTGATGGCTATATCACTAAGACGATTCTAGAACGAACTTCCTATGATATAGAAAAGCTAAAGCCAATATTTGAAAAGCTGGGGCTTTGGGAAAAAATACTTGAGCCGGATTCTAAAAAAATAAACGAGGTCATTAATTCTCTTCCTGATGGCGAACGAGAAAGCGCGGGAGCGGCCAAAGTGATTAAATCTTCCGTAATGCTAAAGGTAAGCAAGAAATAATGATTACTCCACCGTTACCGACTTTGCCAGATTACGCGGTTTATCTATGTTACGACCAAGATTCTTGGCGAAATGATAAGCGAACAGTTGAATAGGGATAATCTCAAGCATGGGATAAAATAATTTTTCTTCAAGAACCGGCAAGAAAAGGACACTATCTGCTTTGTTTATGCCGCTATCCCCTCTTGCGTCTTCGCTTGTTATAAGAAAAATCTTGCCTCCTTTTGATTTTATCTGCTCAATGGAATTTTTGCTTATGTCAAAAAGTTCGTCTTTCGGAGAAAGAACAACCGAGAGCGATTCTTTGTCTATAACCGCCATCGGGCCGTGCTTCAATTCCCCGAGCGGATAACTGCCGACTTCAATATAGGTCAATTCTTTGAATTTAAGGGCGGCTTCCGCCGAAACCGGAACGTGTATTCCTCTCCCCAAAAAATTTATCGTTTTTATCCCTCCGTAAAGGCGAGCGATTTCTTTAGTCGGTTCAGTGGACAATTCAAGAGTTTTTTTCAAAAGCCCCGGCAAGCGCTCAAGCTCTGTTATGTATTCCTTCCCTTTTTGGACCGACATGCCGCGTTCGCGCGCGAGTTTGAGAGCCAAAAGATATATGGCGGCAAGCTGGGAAGTGAAAGCTTTGGTTGAAGCGACGCCTATCTCAAGGCCTGCTCTGGTGTAAATCCCGGCGTCGGTTTCTTCGGCAATGGCGCTTCCGACGACATTTACGATACCGAAGGTTTTGTATCCTTTCCGTTTGGCTTCTTTGACGGACTCCAGTGTGTCGGCCGTCTCCCCCGACTGACTTACGGCGAATACGGCCGTATCCAGCTTCGGGAAATTATGTTTGCGATAGCGGAACTCCGAAGCGATGGCGCTTTCCACGATAATGTCGGATAGAGATTCAATTATTTCTTTGCCGACACAGGCGGCGTTGTGCGCCGTCCCGCAGGCGACAAAATAAATATGGCTTATGTGCGCCAAGTAATCGCTGTAATCTATAAGTCCGCCCAAAACGGCGTCACCTTTATTTTTGTCGGACCGCCCCAAAAGAGCGGCCCGCACCGAAGCCGGCTCGTCAAAAATTTCTTTGAGCATAAAAGTTTCAAATTCTCCCTTTGAAACATCTTCCATGGATATGCCGGTTATTTTTTCTTCCTGGCGCGAAACTTTGGCCGAAGATGCGTCTCCGAATTTTGATATTGAGTAAACCAATTCGCCGCCTGCGGAAAGTTCGGCTATTTCGCCGTCATGAAGCGAAATTATCCTGTCGGTATATCGGATAATGGCGTTTTGACTTGAAGCCACAATGAGCGATTCTTTCAACACGCCGATGACAAGCGGGCTCCCGTTTTTCGCCACCACAAGCAATTCCGGGCTGGCGGCGGAAACCGCGGCCAAACCAAAACTTCCCTCAAGCCCGCGGCAAGTCTTGGCCACCGACTCTCCCAAAGATAACCCTTCACCCAAATAGTCTTCTATCAAGTGCGGTATCACTTCCGTATCGGTCTCCGAAGAAAAAACGTGTCCTTTGCCGATCAATTCTTCTTTGAGCTTGGCATAATTCAATATGGTTCCGTTGTGGACGACGGCTACGGCCCCGCGGCAATCTAAATGCGGGTGAGCGTTTATAACCGATGGCTCGCCATGCGTGGCCCATCGATTGTGTCCGATAGCCACTTTTGCGTTTGTTTCGGAGAGGCCAAGACTTTTTTTAATTTCTTCATGATTCAGGTTCTGGCTTGGAGCTCCAACGCATTTATACACTCGGATAACGCCCCCGTCCAAAAATGCCAAGCCGGCGCTGTCATATCCTCGGTACTCCAAATCAGACAATGAGGCCGTGATGTCCGGGATAAGGTTCCTGTCTTTTTTTGTGATGATTCCTATGATGCCGCACATTTTAGTGATTGTTATGTTTTAT
>JBBTTL010000009.1:0-8888 GCA_038064275.1 Patescibacteria group bacterium
ATGGCAAAAACTTCAACAAAAGTTAGAGCAACCAGAACGCCTAAATTTAAAAGTCGCATAGTTAGGCGGTGTTTTAAATGCGGTCGAAAGCGCGGGTATATGCGTGATTTTAACCTTTGTCGCATTTGTTTTCGCGAACTTGCCAATGAGGGCATGATCCCAGGGATTAAAAAGAGTTCGTGGTAATGAAAATGAAAAGCGTAAAACTAAAAACTAAAAATAAAGAAAATACTCAAAATACACAATACGAGTACCTACTTTTATTTTTTAGCTTTAAATTTTAAATTTTTACCATGACTGATCCAGTTTCAGATTTTCTAATACGACTCAAGAATGCCGGCGCCGCGAGGCGCGAAGTAGTGCTAATGCCATATTCCAATCTGAAAAATTCTATTGGCGTGGCGCTTTTAAAAATCGGCTTTGTGGGCTCTGTTGTTAAACATCAAAAGAAAGTCGGCGCGGCGCTTGAGGTTGGTCTTGTCTACGAAAATGGAAAAGCAAAAATTAAAGGAGTAGAGCGCGTCTCGAAGCCGTCAAGGCGCGTATATGTTGGCGTGAAGGATATTCGCAAGGTGAAAGAAGGCCATGGTGCCTTGGTGCTTTCAACCCCAAAAGGCATTCTGACTGACAAGGAAGCCAGAAAAGAAATGGTCGGCGGGGAGGCGTTGTTTAAAATTTGGTAACAAAAATGAAAAGCGTAAAAGTAAAAATTAAAAAGAAAGATACTAAAATACAGAAATGGCGCACCCGTTTTAACTTTTTAGCTTTAAATTTTAAATTTTTATCATGAGCAGATTAGGCAAACAAAAAATAGCGATACCGGAAAAGACCGAAGTTAGACGTGACGGCGATTTTATTGTTGTCAAAGGACCTCTCGGTGAGACGAAACGAGAGTTTAGAGATGAAATTGAAATCACAATCAGCGATAAGGAAATCGCTCTTTCTCCGAAAAGAAACGATTTGCTTTCGCGCTCTCTTTGGGGAACATACGCGTCGCACTTGAAGAATATGATTCGCGGCGTTCACGCGACATATGAAAAGAAGCTTATTTTGGAGGGTGTCGGATTTAAGTCTGAAGTGTCGGGCAGTAATTTGTCTCTGGCGCTTGGTTTTTCTCATCCCGTAAAATTGCAAATACCGGAAGGGCTCAAGATAAAGGCGGAAAAAAATATTATTACCATAACGGGAATAAACAAAGAATTGGTCGGGCAGTTCGCAAGTTTTATCCGAGCCAAGAAGAAGCCGGAGCCGTACAAAGGAAAGGGTTTTAGATATCACGACGAAGTAATCAGGAGAAAGCAGGGCAAAAAAGCCGCATAGAATCGCGATGCCAATATACCTGCCCGACTTCGCTTGGACGAAGTCCCGGCGGGCGGGCGAATTCATGCGAATGATACGAATAAAATAAAATGCAAAAATCAATTAAAAAAACAAATA
The DNA here is from genome assembly GCA_038064275.1 of Patescibacteria group bacterium. Classification (GTDB taxonomy): domain Bacteria; phylum Patescibacteriota; class Minisyncoccia; order Phycocordibacterales; family VMEP01; genus JAUYLU01. The sequence goes on from JBBTTL010000009.1 coordinate 1,438, forward strand.
CCAGGGAAAGACGGCGCAAGCGCATCCGGGCCAAGATTTCCGGAACCAAAGAATGCCCTCGCCTCGCTGTATTTAGGTCTAATCGCTTTTTTTATGCTCAAGTGATTGACGATGAAAAAGGTTTGACTATTGCCGCGGCGTCGGATATGGGGAGAAAAGAAAAAACAAAAACGCTTCGGGCGAAAGAAGCGGGAAAACTTTTAGCCAAGAGCGCTCTTTCGAAAAAAGTTAAACGTGTTGTTTTTGACCGCGGAGGTTTTGCTTATACCGGCAGGGTAAAGGCTTTTACCGACGGCGCGCGCGAGGGAGGACTAGAATTCTAAATTAAAAAGTAAAAATTAAAAAATGAAATCAATAAATTCAAACAAACCAAGCAAGTTATTTTTAGATTTTACTTTTGAGTTTTAAATTTATATCATGCCAAAAGAAAAAGAGGACGAAATTAAAAAAGAAGAGTTAGTCGCCGAGGCGGTGGTTGTTGTCGCCGAAAAAGCCCCTCTTGTGTTTGACGAAAAAACCCCCGCCATATCAGAGGGGGTAAAGCCGGAGGAGAAAAGAGGCAAAGCAGGGGCAAGACCCGAGGAAAGGACAAAGAAAGGCGGTAAGCGGCCGATGCGTTCTGGTAAGCGGGCCTTTTACGAGCGGGCAAAGCCGGAGTTTGACCAGAAAATTATTGATATCAGGCGAGTGACACGAGTGGTAGCGGGTGGGCGCCGTTTTTCTTTCAGTGTTGCCTTGGTGGCGGGGGACAGGAAAGGTTCCGTTGGGGTTGGCACGGGGAAAGCGGGCGACACGTCTCTTGCCATTGAGAAAGCCATGAAAAGCGCCAAAAAAAACATGATAACCATTCGCTTGAATAAAAAATTTTCTATTCCGCACGATATATATGCCAAGTTTTCATCCGCCAAGGTGTTTATTATGCCGAACCGCGGCCGGGGCCTGATTGCCGGCAGTTCGGTCAGAAACGTTCTTGACCTTGCCGGAGTCAGAGACGTGTCCGCTAAAGTATTTTCCGGCAGTAAGAACAAATTAAACAACGCCCGCGCGGCGGTGAAAGCGCTCATGCAAGTCGCCGACAGGCGGATTGCGAAGTAATTTAAAATTAAAAAGTAAAAATTAAAAAATGAAATCAATAAATTCAAACAGACGAGCCAATTCATCTTTTAAACTTTTAGTTTTGAGTTTTTAATTTAAATATATGGAAATCAAACGTTTACATTTAAACAGGAAAAAGAAAATTGTCGGCCGTGGCGGAAAGCGCGGCAAGACTTCAGGACGAGGAACGAAAGGGCAGAAAGCGCGAGCCGGCAGAAAAATCAGACCCGCCCTCAGGGATATTATTAAGAAATTGCCCCGCCGCCGCGGTGTAACCATTAACAAACGCGGTTCTATGCACACATCGGTTAGGGAAAAGCCGGTTATTGTGGCACTCTCCGCGCTCCAAGCGTTTCTCTCTGGCGAGACAGTAACGCCCGAGACTCTCCTTTCAAAGAGAATTATTAAGAAGGTGCGCGGGCGAGTGCCAAAAGTTAAAATTTTAGATGATGGTAAATTAGGCCTGAAGGTTACAATTAATGGATGCGCGATTTCAGGAGGAGCTCGCAAGAAAATAGAGGCAGCGGGAGGAACAATTGCTTAAATGAAAAACTTAAAAGTAAAAACCAAAAAGAAAGATAGCGGGCAAAATCCCAGTCAAGGAATTTTTTTAATTTTTAGCTTTAAACTTTAAATTTTTTTATGACCAATTTCTGGAATAAAATAATGTTTGTGTTTACCGACTCGACCCTTCGCCGGCGCATTTTGTTCGTGCTCGGGATACTTGTACTCTTCAGAGTGCTTGCGGTTATTCCAATTCCCGGAATAGACGCTCTTCGCCTTGAGCAATTTCTCACCAACAATCAATTTTTCGGACTTCTGAATATTTTCTCCGGCGGCGGGCTATCAAATCTTTCCATCGTGATGCTTGGGGTCGGCCCGTACATTACCGCCTCAATCATCATGCAACTTCTTACCATCATGGTGCCGAAACTAAAGGCTCTTTATCATGAAGAAGGAGAACTTGGCAGGCGAAAATTTACGCAATATTCGCGCCTTTTGACCATACCCCTGGCTGTCATTCAGGGATTGGGTCTTCTCATCTTGCTTGAAAGACAAGGGGTGATTGACAATTTGGCATTCTTCCCGCTGCTGGTCAACGTGGCCGTCGTTACCGGCGGGTCTATTCTTCTGATGTGGTTAGGCGAACTCATTTCCGAGTTTGGCATCGGCAACGGCGTTTCTATCATTATATTTGCCGGCATCGTGGCCGCCATCCCTTCATTGGTTGGACAAACCATTTTCACTTTTGATATTTCACAAATTCCTCTCTACCTCGCATTTCTCTCGGCCGCTTTTCTTGTCGTGGCCGGAGTTGTTTTTATCACCGAAGCCGAACGTCCTCTTCCCGTCACATACGCCAAGCGCGTGCGGGGCATGAAAGTCTACGGCGGAGTGGCCACATATTTGCCGTTGCGTCTTAATCAGGCCGGAGTTATTCCGATTATCTTCGCCCTTTCAATTTTGCTTTTCCCGCAAATAATCGGCACCTTTTTGGCAGGAGTCAGCAACGGGATCCTTCAGAAAATCGGCTCGGTCCTGCTTTCCGTTGTTCAAAACTCCTGGGTTTACGCTATAACATATTTCATATTGGTATTTCTTTTTACCTATTTCTACACCGCGGTGACATTTGACCCGAACTCTATCGCTGAAAATCTCCAGAAGAACGGCGCCTTTATTCCCGGTGTCCGTCCCGGCAAATCAACGTCCGAATATATCGGCAGAGTATTAAACAGGGTTACACTATTCGGGGCCCTTTTTCTGGGCGGCATCGCGGTTCTTCCGCTTGTCATGCAGGGTATTACCGGTATTGCCACGCTTGCTATAGGCGGCACCGCCCTTCTCATCGTGGTCTCGGTGGTTCTTGATTTAATCAAAAAAATAGAAGGTCAGATTTCAATGAGGGAGTATTAGAACTAGTTGGTAGTGGGGAGTTAGTAGATGAACTCTAACTTTATACTTTATACTTAATACTTAATACTTTATACTTAATACTTTATACTTAATACTTAATACTTTATACTTAATACTACCCCAATGATGCCCCAGACTTTTATATTCATCGGTCGGTCGGGGTGTGGCAAGGGCACCCAGGCCGAGAGGCTGAAAAAATATATTACCGAACACGATTCGGAAAAACGTGAAATTTTTTATTTTGAAACTGGTGGAGGAGTAAGAAAGTTTATAGGTGGCAGTAATTTTTCAAGTAGTTTAGCAAAAAAGATAAATGAGAGCGGGGAAAGACAGCCGAGTTTTTTGGCTATTTGGCTATGGGTAGGGGGCTTAATTGATAACGTGAAAGGGGGGGAACACATTATCTTGGATGGTTCACCGAGAACACTGCTTGAGGCAGAAGTTTTAACAACAGCCTTTAATTTTTATAGCCGTGGTGAAGTTAATGTGGTTTATATGAATGTTTCGCGAGAGTGGTCGGAAGAACGTCTTAGCGAGCGCGGACGGGCAGATGATGCGACTCTTGCTAAACGAACCAAGCGATCAAAATGGTTTGATACCGATGTAATGCCGGCTATTCTATATTTTAAAAAAACGCCGTTTTACAAATTTCACGACATAAACGGAGAGCAGACAATAGACAAGGTCCATGAAGAGATAGTTAATAAATTAAAAAGTTTAAGCTAAAAATTAAAAACAAAATGTTCGGGTAAACGAGTTATGAATTTATGTTTTAACTTTTTAATTTTCATTTTTTAATTTTTCCAGTGATTACTATAAAAACAAAAAAAGAAATAGACATTTTACGCGAAGGGGGGAAACGTTTGGCGGGAATACTCCTGAAAGTTAGAAAAGCAGTTCGCCCGGGAGTGACCTCTCTTTCATTAGATCTGCTTGCGGAGAAATTAATAAGAGAGGCGGGCGACGAGCCGGCTTTTTTGCGCTATCAACCTTGGGGGGCGCAATATCCTTATCCGGCCTCGCTTTGTGTTTCCGTTAACAACGAAGTGGTGCACGGAATTCCCGGAACGACAAAACTGAAAGATGGGGATATCGTTTCGCTTGATTTGGGAATTCGCCATGAAGGGTTGATTACTGATGCGGCGGTGACTGTGGCGGTCGGGCACGCCGACGCCAATGCGGAGAAACTTATTCGGATTACGCAAGAAGCGCTTGGTATCGGCATACTTGAGGTCAAGCCGGGTAATTTTGTCGGCGACATCGGCAAAGCCATTGAAAAATTCGTCAAGCCTTATGGTTACGGCGTTGTCAAGCTTTTGGGCGGGCATGGCGTTGGCTATGAAGTCCATGAGGAGCCGTTTATTCCCAATTACAAAATTAAAGGAAATGGGCCGAAATTAAAAACCGGCATGGTGCTGGCCATTGAGCCGATGTTGAATGAAGGCACCGACGACGTTTATCTGGACAAAGACGGATACACATTCAAAACCGCCGACGGAAAACGAAGCGCCCATTTTGAACACACAGTGGTTGTGACCGACAAAGGAGCGGAGATTCTCACCACCCTCTAGCAATTTTTCGCACCTGTTTACAATTAGCTTTTATATATGGCATTTTCGTATTATCATTAAAGTGAAAGCGTAAAATGAAAAACGCAAAATTTAAAAAATGGGACGCAAATACTTTTAATTTTTAGATTTAAACTTTTAATTTTTTAATATGGAAATTTCCACTTCACCTGAAAATAAATTTAAAACGCCCGAAGAAGAGGTGGCATACCTTCGTGAAAAAATTGCCACGCACGAAAAAGCAAGTTCTCTCTGGTCGGACGCCGAAAGAACAGCACAAATTAAGAATATTGTTGGGGAATACAAAAAAACCGACAGCGGAAAGGTCCTCTCTCCGGAATATCAGATGAAGAGCGAGGAGAAAGACGCCATTGTTCTCAACTTAAAACCGGAAGCGCACGACAAGAAAATGGAGGAGCTTCTCTCTATTCTTCTAGAACGCGGAATCAAAAACGCTCTTGATATAGTTGAAAAATTAGACGACCCTCATATTGACGACGACTTCCATCGTTTTTTGGTTCAATACTATTTTTCCGCGGGAAATGTCAAGGGCCTGTCCGAGGGCGAGATGCTTTTCCGGGGGATCAATATGAAGCTCTATCGCATCGGCGTTCCTCGGGGCGACGCGGGGAAAGAAGAAAAACTCAAAGAATATATTTCGCGCATGGAGCAGTTTTACGCGGGAATGCTTTCCATCTCCGACACCAAAGACACCAGTCCGGGAAAAAATTATTTTACGCTTGAACTGGCCTTGCCTGACAGTTCAAGCGAACTCGCCTTCTACGCCGCCGTTCCGCGCGACAAGACGGCTCTTTTTGAGAAACAGTTTCTCGCTTTCTACCCGGGAGCAACCCTGACCGAGACCACGGACGATTACAATGTGTTTGTAGAGGGTGGAGCAACTCTCGGCGCTCTCGGCGTTTCTTCCGTAAATGAGATTTTTCCCATTAAAACATTTGACCATCTTGAGCATGATTCTATTGACGCTTTAATTTCCGCTTTCGCCAAACTGGAACACAAAGGCGAGGGGGCGGCTCTCCAGTTTCTTATTTCTCCGGCCGGGGATTATTTTATAAAGCGTTTTGGTCACGCCGTTGACGAACTTAGCAAAGGTTTCTCACTTGAACAGGCTTTGCCCACCAAAGGAATAATTGATTCTTTTGCCAGGGTTGGAAAAGATATTTTTTCCAAGACAGACAAAAAGAAGATTGAAGAAAATTTGCGAAAAACTGAAGAGCCGAAGAAACGCATTAAAGAAAAATTGGAAAGCACCATTGTAAACACCAACATTCGCATTATAGTATCGGCGGCAAGCGTGACTCGGGCCAAAAAAGTACTTTCCGATATCGCCTCCTCGTTCAATCAGTTGCGCGAGCCGGAAGGAAATGGCATCACCTTTGAAATAAAAGAGGGTCGGGCCGCCAGGAGAATTTTTCACGAATTTTCCTACCGCCTTTTTTCCGAGAATATGTCTCTGCCTCTTAATTTAAGAGAGCTTGCCACTATCTTTCATATGCCATTTTCCGCAAGCGGGGTGCAAGTGGCGGAAGCTAAAGCGAAAACCGCCCCTGCCCCCCTCGCGCTTCCTTCATCAGGTACGGTAATCGGTATTAATAAATACCAAGGAAAGGAAACCACCGTCCGCATAGAGAGCGAAGACCGGATGCGCCACTTTTATATCATAGGCCAGACTGGTACCGGCAAAACGGTCCTTCTAAAAAATATGGCAGTGCAGGATATTCTGGCCGGCAACGGCGTCTGCATGATTGACCCGCACGGCAGTGATTTGGAAGAGATTCTCGGCAGTATTCCCGACGAACGGATTAAAGACGTAATTTATTTTGACCCTGGACATACGGAGCGGCCACTCGGACTGAATATGCTTGAGTACGATCCGCGCTATCCGGAGCAGAAAACTTTTTTGGTTAACGAGCTATTGGCGATTTTTAACAAGCTTTTTGATATGAAAATCGCCGGCGGGCCCGCCTTTGAACAATACTTTAGGAATGCCTCTTTTTTGGTGATGGACCACCCCGAGTCGGGCAACACCCTGCTTGATATTGCCAGAGTCATGTCGGATAAAAACTTCCGCAATCTTAAACTCTCGCATAATAAAAATCCGCTTGTAATTCAATTCTGGCAAAATGCCGAACGGACCACCGGCGAGCAGGGTATGGCCAATTTCGTGCCCTATATCACCAACAAATTTGATGTTTTTCTTTCCAATGACATTATGCGGCCGATTGTGGCCCAGGAGAAGTCCGCTTTCAATTTCCGCGACATTATGGACGAGAAGAAAATTCTTTTGGTTAATCTTTCCAAGGGGCGCTTGGGTGATATAAACTCCAGTCTTTTGGGCCTCATCATTGTGGGCAAGCTTCTTATGGCCGCCCTTTCGCGGGCTGATATGCTAAGAGAAGGGAAGAAGCCTAACGATTTTTATCTTTACATTGACGAATTTCAAAACGTTACTACTGATTCCATATCCACAATTCTTTCTGAAGCCAGGAAATATCGGATGTCGCTTACTGTGGCTCATCAGTATATCGCCCAGCTGGAAGAGAAAATTAAGAACGCGGTTTTTGGCAATGTCGGTTCTATGGCGGTATTTCGGGTCGGCCAAGAAGACGCTGAATATATTGAAAAACAATTCGCTCCCGTATTTACCGCAAGCGACATCACCAATCTTGAAAATAGAAAAGCTTACGCCAAGCTTCTTATAAACAACGAACCGCAAAAGCCGTTTAATATTCATACACTTACTCCACCAAAAGCTGATCCGGAAAAGGCAAGGAGAGTGAGAGAGTTTTCACACAGCACGTACGGCAAACCTCGCGAAGAAGTGGAAAAAGCGATTCTTGAAAAATTCAACTA
>JBBTTL010000010.1:0-2134 GCA_038064275.1 Patescibacteria group bacterium
AACAGGTTTTCCGATGTTGCTGTTTATTGAAAAATAATTCCGTGTGCTAGAATCTGTTTACACATGGTTCCGCAAACCATTTTCACCAAATCACTTCAGCCAAGGGCTGATCCGCCTTCGGCAAAAAACATTTAAACTATCACAATGCCAGAAACACGACACATTCCCTCTCCCATCCGGATACCTCCGCAGAACATAGATTCGGAGAAGGCTTTGCTTGGCTCAATCATGCTCCGCCCGGAAGGGATTCACGAGGTTATTGATATGGTTGATGAGCATTCCTTCTATTCGGAAAAGCACCGTCTGATTTTCAAAACGATGATGGACCTGTTCTCTAAGCACGAACCGATTGACCTGCTTTCTCTTTCCTCGCGCCTCAAAGAAAAAAAAATGCTTGAGGGTACGGGCGGGAATACTTACTTAACGGAACTCGTTAACATCGTTCCGTCGTCTTCTAACCTGACCCACTACGCTGAAATAGTGCGGCGCAAATTCGTCCTTCGCAAGCTGATTGAGGCGGCTGACCACATTTCCGAACTCGGCTTCAGAGAAGGAGAAGACCTGGAATTGCTCCTGGATGAAGCGGAGAAGAAGATTTTCAACATTACTTCGTCTCCGCGCGGGCATCGCTTTGTTAGCATGAAAGAAATCTTGGGAGAAGCCTGGGCGCGCATAGAAAATCTGCACAAAACCGATGCGGGATTGCGCGGAGTACCGACCGGTTTTTCAGAACTAGATAATAAAACCGCCGGTCTCCAGAAATCAGACCTCATTATTCTGGCCGCTCGTCCTTCTATGGGCAAGACGTCGCTCGCTTTAGATGTTGCCAGAAACGCCGCCCTAAGACACGGGGTGCCAGTCGGCATTTTCTCGCTTGAAATGAGCTCGCAGCAGCTTGTGGACAGGATGCTCGCCGCCGAGTCGCGCGTTGACGCCTGGAAACTGCGCACCGGCAAGCTGACTTTGGATGAAGACTTTGCCCGTATCCGCGACTCGCTCTCCTCGCTTTCTCAAGCGCCTATTTTTATTGACGACGAGCCGTCCAACAACATCATCAGAATGCGCGGTGTGGCAAGGCGCCTGAAACGCGAGCATAATCTGGGGCTGATTGTGGTTGACTACCTCCAGCTAATGACACCGACAAAAAACTATGATTCAATGGTGCATCAAGTAACCGAAATCTCACGCTCCTTAAAAGCGCTGGCCCGTGAACTTGATGTGCCGGTTCTGGCGCTTTCCCAACTCTCCCGCGCCGTTGAGGCCCGCGGAGGACGCCCCAGACTTTCCGACCTGCGCGATTCCGGCTCTATTGAACAGGACGCGGATGTGGTAATTTTCATTCACCGCGAAGATAAGTATAAAGACGATTCGGATAAGCCGAATATTGCCGAGCTCCTGATTGAAAAACACCGAAACGGCCCAACCGGCAAAGTTGAATTGTATTTTGATGATAAAAAATCCACATTCCTACCGATAGACAAGACAGGTATTCAGAGTTCTTCTGACGATTCATTCTAAAAATCAAGATATGGATTCAAGTAAAAAGCTGACTGAATACTTTACTAAATTCCCAGGCATCGGTTCGCGACAAGCGCGCCGCTTTGTATATTTTCTCCTTTCGCAAAATGATGATTTTCTTAATGGTCTTTCAAGCTCACTTAAAGAAATTAAGGGTGCGGTACAACAATGCGCTTCCTGCTACCGGTTTTTTGAGGGCAAAAATGATATCTGTGATGTGTGTGCCAGTCCTAATACCGATATTTCAGTCATTATGATTGTTGAAAAAGATATTGATTTTGAAAATATTAAAAAAAGCGGCCTATATCATGGCCGCTACTTCATTTTAGGTGGGCTTCTGCCAATACTTGAAAAAAATCCCGCTGATAAAATCCGAATCAGAGAATTGGTTGCCGAAGTCGGCCGTCAAATCAGAGGGTCTGGCCTTAAAGAAACGATAGTGGCTTTTTCGGCAAGCCCCGAGGGTGACAACACTTATCAATACGTGATGAAAACGCTTGAGCCATTGTCTAAAAAGCACGGACTCAAAATTTCATGCTTGGGCCGCGGTCTTTCAACCGGCACCGAGCTTGAATACTCCGACCAAGATACTCTCAAAAGCGCCCTAAAAAATAGG
>JBBTTL010000010.1:2234-7913 GCA_038064275.1 Patescibacteria group bacterium
GTCATAAACGGCTGGCGATGGCCGCGCACTTTTTTGTATCGGCTTTTGGCTTTGTATTTCATAACCACGACTTTCTTCCCGCGACCTTCGGTTTTAAGAATTCCTTCCACCACTATACCCGATAAATATGGGTTGCCGATTTTAGTTTCCGTGCCGTTGTCGTGAAGAATCACTTTATCAAACGTCACCATCTCTCCCTCTTTTTGCCCGCCGGAAAGTTTCTCTATTTGAATTGTGTCGCCTTTTGAAACTTTATATTGCTTACCGCCGGTTTCAATAATGGCGAAAACGTCTTGATTTAATTGTTTTTTTTCTGTTGCCATTATATTAATTAAGAACCTTGCCGTCCGGCAAGGAATGTACTGCTATTCTACATAAACCCCACAAAAATGCAATGCTTTGGGGTTTAATCGCTTTTCTCCCAGCCAAAAGTTTCTAAATAAAATTTGACAGAATTGGGTGAGACGGTATTATACGCACAGATGTTCAGTGGCCTTTATTCCTTCGTTGCCGAGTGGTGGTTTGCGTCCGGGTATCAGCCCTTCCTCCCTGGGTATATTCGGACAGAGAGGTCTCAATTATGAGTGGGACCCCGCCGCTTGTATATACGAAGAACCCGGTCTGCTCGTTCCCCTTCTTGCAGTCCGGGTTTTTTATTTTGGCTAGCAGGGATCGCGTGGGCGAGCACTCTCGTACACCGCGTCCGAGCTAAGACGAAACATTGTACCCAGTTATATTGTCTTTTTTACTCTTCCAGAATTGAAGGTTTATCAAGTGCGACCGGCTCAACGCCCCCTTCTTTCTTCCCGATTGAAATAACCTTTTCAACCTTTCCAGAAAGTAGCACCAACCTTTTTTCAGAATCGTCAAAGGCGGTTTTAACATTAGAGATATGTTTGCCTAGTTTTCCAAAACTCTCCGATAATTTTTTGCCATCCTGTAAAATGCTTCCCAATCGTTTGATAATTTCTTTTGTCTCTTTATTAACCGTAATATCTCGCACCCAGTGTTCAATAACGCTCAAATTAAGCTTAAGTGTATTTGGAGAAACTAACTGAATTTTCTTTTTCTGGCCGTATTCAACAATATCGTCTTCTTTCATAGAAAACATAATTTCGTAAAAAACAGCTTCCGCGGGAATATAAAGCAGGGCAAAATCCGTTGTAGATTCTTCGGGTTTAATATATTTTGAGGCAATTGAATCAATTTCTTTTTTAATAGCAGAAATAAATAGTTGCTTCTTCCTTAATTTTTCGGTTTGAACTATTTCTTCGGCGTAAGAAGTAAAAACTTCCATAGGAAATTTGGAATCTATCGGCAACAACAAATCGTTTGGCAACCTGATTGCAAAATCTACGGGATTTCCGTCTTTAAAATAATGCTGTTTTAAAACTCGTTCTCGCGAATACGTTTGTTCCAATAAATATTCCAGATTAGATTCTCCCCACTGCCCCCTCAGTTTGGGAGTTTTAAATATATCCTGAAATGAAGTCATTTTCTCGCTGGAAATCTTAATTGAGTCAAAAACATTTCTTAAGTCTCCCTGCATCTTTGTAATAGATTCTGTAAAATTTCCAACTTGTTGATGCATTGTCCGTGAAGATAAATCTACGCTTTCTCTGTTGGCCCTTAAGTTTTCTGATACGTCTGATTTGATTTCACTTAATTGCTTAAGTGTCATATCGTTAATATTTTTGAAAGTATTTTCAAGTAACTCAATTCTGTGAGAAATTTCGTTGCCCTTACTTGCTCCGTTTTGATTGATTCTCAATATTAAAAAAACGGCTATCGCTCCGATAAAAATTCCTATTATTGCGAGAAGGTAAGGTTCCATAATTACTTATTCTACCATATAACTAAAACAGTCTTTTGGTCTCGGACCTCTTTTCTTTAGTTGGTTTTGGTAATACTTCTTCCACCGCATTACGGTATGTACAATAATCGCAGTCGCCACTTTGTTCCGGGGTTTTATCTCCGTCTAAAGTTTCTTTGATTTTAAAAAGTGTCGGCTCTACCCAATCGCCATTGCCCACATATGGAATAATTTTTATATCAAACTCAAGTTTGGCATCAAATGCCTCTTTATCCGAATCTGCGTTTACGTACACAAAGTACCCGGTATCAGAAACCTGAAAACCATTTTGCCGAAAAAGCCACTGGTATACTTCTATCTGGCGCTTGTAGCCATCTTGCCACTCGGCATCTATGTTTACTTCGGCCTTTTTACTTGTAGCTTTGTAGTCGACAACTATCAACTTTCCGTCACTCCCCATCCAGACATCATCAACTCCCCCGCGCACAAGAAGTCTTGTTGGCTTGTGCATATATTGCACTCCGTGCCTTAATGCATCGCGCCATTTGTCCAGTTCCTTGTGTGCGTAAGGTACGGCATCAATACCATAATTTTTCATAAGCGGGTGGGCATCACCGCGAGCACGATAAATATCAAATTCGCGCTTTAATAACTCGTCAACCGCGTTGTTAAGACTGAAAGGAAAGCCCGGCGGACGCGCAACGCCAAGCTTATTGTCAACATAAAAGCAACGAGCGCATTCTAAAAAAAGATCAATCTTGGAACGGCTTAAGCGAAAATTTTTTCCGCCGTAATTCCAGTCCGGTTTCCTGTTTGGTTTATAATATTGCGACATAATTTCTCTCATATTACCACACAAACCGGTTGTGGTATATTAGTAAATATAATCGGGGCGCTCGGTCGAACCGTAAGCAAGCTTCCATTCTTCCTCGCTACCGATTATAATAATTTTTATGACAATCCACGAACAAATCAGAGAAACAATAAAAGAGGCTATGCGGGCTAAAAACGCGGTGCGCTTAAATGTGGTGCGAGGGCTTCTTTCAGCCTTCACAAACGAACTGGTGGCAAAAAAAAGAAAACCGAGCGATATGCTCCCAGATGAGGAGGCCCTTGAAGTAATCAGGCGGGCCGTTAAACAGCGAAAAGACTCTGTCTCCCAATTTGAGAAAGGCAACCGCAGTGACCTTGCGGATGGCGAAAAAGCTGAACTTATTTATCTTGAAAAATACCTCCCTAAAATGATGTCTCCGGAGGAAATTTTGCCCGTAGTAGAGGCAAAAATGAAAGAAATGGGAGTTACTGATAAATCAAAAGCTGGTATGCTTTTAGGCGCTCTGATGAAGGAATTGAAGGGCAAGGCCGACGGCGCGGACGTAAAAGCGGTTGTGGATAAACTCCTGGGAGCATAGACATTTGCGAAAATATTGTATAATTTATAAAGATAGATATTTATGGAGAAACCGACTATGAATACATCAGAAGAAATCCCGGAAGATCCTCGGCTAAAGGGGCTGGCCCCAGAAGTGAAAAAAATTTTGGCGAGCCACTTAAAGCCGGAAGGTCCCATCGCGCGTATAGAGGGGGTTTTACCTGTTGACTTGCCAACCGACAAAGAATCCCCGAAACCGGCAGCGCGTCCGGAGAAAATCCCCGAGCGTAAGAAGTTTCGTGATGGAAAAATGGCGGCAGCCGCCGATGACTCCTAAAATCATTCATACACTGAATGAGTTTGTGAGGGCGGACGTTTAACTCCGCCTTCTATTTTTTAACAACGAATTTATGAGTGTGGGAAATTTAATCCAAGAATTAATAAATCTGGGCTATTTAAAAACGCCAAGGATTATTGAGGCTTTCCAAAAGATAGACCGGGCCCATTTTGTGTCGGCAAAATATACTGATTTAACTTATATCAATGAACCGCTTCCTATAGGCCACGGACAGACTATTTCCCAACCCCTGACAGTTGCTTTTATGCTGGAACTTCTGCAGCCGGAAGAAGGAAATAAAATTTTAGACATCGGTTCCGGTTCCGGATGGCAGACGGCGCTTCTTGCGCATATTGTCGGAGAGAAAGGAAAAGTGTACGCAATGGAAGTTGTTCCCGAACTGAAAGAGTACGGAGAGAAAAACGTTTCAAAATACAATTTTGTGAAAGAGGGGCGCGTAGAGTTTTTTGCCCAAAGCGCGGAAGAAGGATTGCCAGAAAAAGCCCCGTTTGACAGAATTATTGCCGCGGCATCATGCGAAAAAATCCCTGAATCATGGAAGGAGCAGCTTGTCATCGGCGGACGAATGGTCGTGCCGGTTAAAAATTCAATTGTACTTCTCACTAAAGACAAAGAAAATCATATTATAGAAAAAGAGTTTCACGGTTTTGCTTTTGTGCCTTTCATTACTAAAGGTTGAATTTTGTTCTTAATCAAGAACCGATACGGCTTTCCCGCCCATTCTTTCGCGTAATGAACGCCCACGCGCGGAGTGCGAATAATATCTTTAGGAAAAATTTTTACTCCCCTGTCTTCAATCCATAGTCCTGTTTTCTTGTCAGCTATTTTATTATTAAATTCTCTGTCAATTCTAAGCGCTTTGGTGAGTTTGCCGGGACCTTTGTGTGAACCCGCCCCGCGTATCAAAATCGCCGCCGGATACCCGCCTTTGCCTATAACGATATTCAACATTTCATACGTTCCATAACAAAGGTAAACGTACCATCGGCCAGGGAGGCCAAACATGGGGGCGTTTCTCTTTGTCTTACCGCGACTGGCGTGCGAGGCCTTGTCGCGCGGCCCATCGTAGGCCTCCGTTTCTGTAATCATAAATGCGTCATTTCTACCCCTTTTCATTATTCGCTTATTCTCACGAATAAGAGAATGGTGGCGGCGCACCAAATATTTTCCGAGCAGTTCCCGGGCAATTTTTTTGGCGTCTCTGTCAAAAAATTTTCTTCCTAGCACTTTTCTCATTTTTTAAATTACCAAACCTCTTTTTAATAAATATATTGCACGCCTTCTTCTTATTCCAATGTTCTTAAGAACATTGGAATAAGAGATCCATATTTTGCCACCATATGCCTAATGTTGTTTTGCGCTTGTGAATTTTATATAAAATGCCGCCCTTGCGAGCGGCATTACGGAGTCTCCTGGGGATATTTCCACCAGGGATTGGAGGGCTCCTCCGGTTCTACATACTCTCTGGCTTTGTCGGGCGAGAGAACCGCTTCCATAATAGCCCAGCAAACATTGAGAAAACAAGCAATCTTCTTCATGGTTTAGCACCTCTCTGTCAATACTGTTTAAATTAATACAATATCCAACTGATTAAAGCAACCCCCCCTTGTAAGGTGTTTCTTTTACCATGTTGTTTATGCTTCATATCCACCGTCATTTCGGACAGCTTCAATATCTCGCCTAAGCTTAGCTTCTTTTTCTATTTCTTCAGGCGTAAGTGGTTCATCTTTGATTTCCTTTTGTATTGGTTCGTTTCCCCCGCCAAAACGGGCGGCCCGAATCGCCAATTCCAACTCTTCCAACCGTTCTGTTTCGGCAATTGCCGGGTCAATAATTTCTGGTTTTTGTTCAGACATATTATATATTTTATGAGACTTGAGACTATGGTAGCACAATGTGCGATGATAGGACAACATGAAATCTCTATTAGTTCCCCGTTCTAACATTCTCAAGAATGTTAGAACGGGGAAAACGTTTCTAAGTTTTGTTTAGTTTCACGAAATTTATAATCCTACCGGGAATCTTTCCTTACAGGAACAGTATACCTTTGCGATTTATTCATCCGCCCGAGGCGGATTCATAAATACCGCAAAGCTTTTCGATTCCCGGACGCGAGCAAAACAGTTTGCTCGCTTA
>JBBTTL010000011.1:0-2570 GCA_038064275.1 Patescibacteria group bacterium
AAGACGCAAATTTTCTTTTGGCCTTGAAACACCTGATAAACTTTTTCCAAAGAATCCGGCGTGTGGGCGTAATCCACGATAACGGTAAAGTCTTGGCCGGCCTCAATTCTTTCCATTCGTCCGCGAATGCCGGAGAATTTTTCAAGAGCTCTCTTTATTATGTTTTTGTCCACATTTTGGGTCTGGGTGAAAGAGATTGCCGCCAGGATATTATAGAGATTGAATTCCCCGGACAGCTTTGAATGAATTTTCTCCCCCAAAAGCGTGAAGTCAATCCCGCTATCACCCAAAGCAAACGGCTTCCCATCAGAGAGTGAAAAAGTTTTTTTTGTCGGAACGCTTGTATTCAAAAATTTTTCCGCGAATTTATCGTCAACGTTGGCCACTATAACCCGGTTTTTTTTGGGCGATGATTCAAGCGCTTTGGCTATTTCCAGTTTGGCGTTTAAATAATTTTCAAACGAGCCGTGAGATTCAATGTGTTCGGGAGAAAGATTGGTGAAAATAAGCGCGTTCATGTATGTGAATTTATGGCGGAAGAAGCGGGCCCCTTCAGAGGTCATCTCAACAATGGCAAAGTCGCATTTGTTTTTAACCGCCCGGCGGAGCATTTTTTGTATGAAAAACCTGCCGGGCATGGTCATCTTGTAGAGATTTCGCTCTTCCTCTTTACCAACTTTAAATCGCAGGGTGGAAATAATTGCGGTGGTGTATCCGGCCTCTTCCAAAATGGCGCTTACGAGCTCAATCGTGCTGGTTTTGCCTTTGGTGCCGGTTACTCCCAGTACGAAAATTTTCCGTCCGGGGAAACGATATAAGAGAGCGCTGGCGAAGGCCAGAGAATAATGATAAGCCGGCTGAAAAAACCGGTAAAGTTTTTTAGGGATATATTTTTCTGTGGCGCGGAGAATTTTGTCTAACATAGAAATTAGTCTTTAGTTTTTAGTCTGTAGTCTATAGCTTAGAATGTTACATCAGTGATTCTTTTCTACAAGTTTTCTATAGATTATAGACCACTGACTATAGTCTCTTTCATTTTCCGTTTCCTAAAATTTTAAGCGCCTCCTTGACCCGCCCTCCGGTGCCCTTTATTTTTTCGTCCACTTTTTTGAGCGCTTCGCGCGCCTCTCCTTGCGAATATCCGAGAGATTGCAGAGCTAAAACAGCATCGCTTTCCTCCCTCAATTCTCCGCGGTGGTGCGCTTCGCCCGCCCCGAGCTTGTCTTTTAATTCCAGGACGATTTTTTGGGCGGTTTTTTTGCCGATACCCGAAACTTTGGTGAGATACGAAACATCTTCCGAAGAGATGGCTTTTTTGAGCGTTTCCACGCCGGCCTGCCCCATAATAACAAGGGCGGATTTCGGACCGATGCCGGAAATTTCTATCAGCATTAGAAATAGTTCAAGTTCACTTTGGTGAAGAAATCCATAAAGGTCAAGGGCGTTCTCGCGGACAGCAAGGTGGGTCAGAATAGACACTTTGTCTTTTTGCTTGGTTTGCTTTCCAAGGAGGCGCGCGGTGTCGGCGGTAACCGCCACCTTATATCCGACACCCGAGACGTCAATAAGAATATATTTATTGCCTATGAGAGTTATGGTACCGGTGAGTTGCGCGATCATTAGTCCATGATACAAGAAATTAACGAATGTTTATAGCAAGAGGCAAATTTGCCTTTCTGCCCCACATCTGTTAGGATTTTCTAGTTAGCATTTATTTTTTCATCTGCAAGATACTTAATACTTTCTTCTTAATACTTAATACTATCCAGAACATGGCCATTACACGCGGAGCCAAAAAAGCGATCAGAGTTTCTCAGCGCAAGAAAGTTTTCAACGACAGGCGCGCCAAAACAATGAAAGACACCATTAAGTCGGTGCGTCAGCTTTTGGTTGCAAAAAACCCGGGCGAAGCCCAAAAACTTTTAAGCGCGGCCTACAGCGCCATTGATAAAGCCAGGAAGCGCGGGGTTATCAAGAAAAACACCGCCGCCCGCAAGAAGTCGCGTCTGGCCAGGGCGATTGGAAAAGCAAACTAAAATCCGCCAATAGGCGGGTTTTTAAAAGGAGAGATTTTCGCGTACTATACAAACACGCCCTCGTCGTTCAAAGCCGACGCGATGGTCGGCTCTCCGACACCCACTCATGTGGGGCGTCGGAGAGGACAGATTTATCATGAAAGCATTTGTTTATATTTTAAAAGACCAGGGTGGTAAATTTTACATCGGAAGCACGATTAATTTGGAAAGGAGATTACACCAACACAGTACGGGCCACACACAGACAACGAGAAATATGATAAAACCGGTCTTGGTTTTAAAGCAAGAATATGAGACATTACAAATAGCCAGAAGTATCGAGGAGAAAATTAAGAAATTAAAAAGAAAAGATTATATTGAGAAAATGATTAGAGATGGTTATATTAAAATAAAACCAGGATCATAATTACGCCCTCGTCGTTCAATGGATAGGACGCAAGCTTGCGGAGCTTGCGACGCAGGTTCGATTCCTGCCGAGGGCATTTGAGCGAAGCGAAAATGTCCGAGAGAAGCCACCTGCGTGGCTTCGCGCGG
>JBBTTL010000012.1:0-3948 GCA_038064275.1 Patescibacteria group bacterium
TTCCGAAAACGGTATAGCTGGGCGGAAGAGGGGCTTCTGGGCTTGCGGTAACAATAAAAAACTGACTGCCGTTAGTGTTCGGGCCGGCGTTTGCCGTAGCCAGTGTCCCTTGCGGATATTTCTCCCGTCCCGTTAGCTCGTCGGCAAATTGATAGCCCGGCCCGCCTGTCCCCCAGCGCGCCCGCGCCGTTATGTCTTTAGAAAGCGGGTCGCCGCCCTGAATCATAAATCCCTTAATGACGCGGTGAAATCTGGTGCCATTATAAAATCCCTCTCCGGCAAGCTTCACAAAATTAGCCACCGTATTGGGCGCCATTTCTTGCAAAAGCTCAACTTCAATTTCTCCTTTATTTGTTTTGATGATTATATGCGGATTAGTCATGGTTGTTTCGTTTTTTGTTGCGTCTCTTAAATTATTTTCCGAACCTTTGTCTTTGGTTCCGCCAAACCAGACGTAAAATCCGACGGCGACAATAATCACGATTGCAATAATAATAATATTTTTCATATATTAAATTAATTTTTACGCCGAGGCAAACGCGGCAATCTTGGTAAATTTTTCCATTTAAATTTGGCAAACCCTTTGACAATGTCCTTGACCGCCGAGGCTCCCCGACGAAAAAGGGTCCGTTTTTTGTCTTTGTAGGAAATTATTTCGCGTTCAATTTCTTCTTTGGCGTCGTCAATGGCGGCATATAAATCCTCTTTCTCGGAAACCGCCCTGAATTCCCCCGGGGGTATGCTGGCGTTGATTTCCGCCCGAAAAATTTCTCCCCGCTTGTGATGCTGGGTGGTTTTTCCGACCTCAACTTTTATAAGCGCGTTCTCGCTTCCTTCGGCGATAAATTTTTCAAGCATTTCCACTCTCTTCTTTGCGTAATCCGAAATTGATGGGGTGAGGGCAAGATTGGTGGCTTTTATTTTTATCTGCATGTGCTTGTCTATGTTTTAAATGATTAATCCCCCTGTGTAATAAATAGTATAATAATATTGACTCTATAAACAACCCTAAGGTTCCCTGCTTTTCGCGCTTTCTTCAACCCGCAATAGTTTTGTCGCGCTTCGGTGCCCGTTTGCTATCCGCACCGAGCCCTCCGACGCCCCCAGGGCCCTAGCGATTAAAAACAGTACTCGTTTGTTCGCCAGATTGCGTTCGGCTTTTTCTCTAACCGCTATCTCAAATTCCCCATCAGCGATTTTTTTAAGGTATTCTTTCTTTGCCCCGGGCGTAACTTTTGCTCTCACGTACATCCTGTTAGAGGCAGGTCGCGGTCAGCTCGCGGCATGCATAATATTTTTTGCTGATAAAATTGCGGTTATAAATCATATATTTTTAGGCTTCTTTGTAAACCGTGACCGCGGCCTTTAACAGGATGCATGGATTTTAATGGTGTATAGACTCAAGATACTGAATAATGTCCTCTGTTTCATACATTGAAACACCACGTTCGTTATCAATCAAATACGGCACCTGGCGCTTCCCGCCTTTTTCAATGAGTTCAGCCAGATTGTCCTCACTCTCAATACTTTTTTCTTCGTAGGAAATGGCCAATTCGCCGATACGGTTTTTCACCCTCTCGCAGTACTGACAATATGGTTTGGTGTAGAGGGTAATCATGGGTTAAGTATACACCTAAGTGGTTTTTTGTTCTTACACAAAAAAACGGGCATCCCTGCCCGTCACTTGCTTCTTATGTTTTGATGCACAAATAATCAGATGTGTTTGAGTAGGCGTTCCGCATCATTCTGCATCACCGTTGTAGTTGCTTCGTGTCCGGCACCCGGCCCGGAAAGTGTATACTTTCCTCCCGAACCAAGCTCTCCTTCAATGATGTGCACAGCATTTCCTACCCCGCCCGGAAGCCACGAGGCAAGGTCCGTATCGCCGTGTGTCTGGCGAAACCCTCCTTGAATGTGCCATTCACCAACAGCAATCTCAAAATTGCCATTGAAAAATGAGCGCTTTTTTGGTGCGGTGCGATTGGAAAAAGAAACAACAAACCGATAGTCTGCGGCTTTCTGGTTTAATTCCTCAAGTTGCCGCGGTGCGAGTTCAATTGCGCCAAGTTTTGAGGGGGCAATGAACTCATTGCGGGCAAGTGTCGTGTTGAACAGCACGCATGTTTTCATCACCACATCACGCAGTTCGCCGTTGATAAGACTAAGGGCGTCTTTAGCACCCGGCTCGGCGTAACCAAGTTTCATTGCTTCGTCACACGCTTCTCCAAGCGTCCGCCCGCCGCGGGCGACTTCATCAAAAACAAAATTGAGCGTGCCGTTAATAACGGCGTGTATCTCAACATGCCGACGATTAACAAAGGGTATTAAACCCTTTGTTCCGTCTTCGCTCGGCCGCTGTGTGAGTGAGTACACTCTCCCGCGCTCCTCGCTTGCCGGAATAAGGCGGTCATGCAGATACCCGATTAATTGAGTTCCGCCCCCTACCGTCGCGGTAAATCCGATAAGGCCAAAGAACGGTTTGAGGGCTTCGGCATGATATGCTAAGGCGCCTTTTTCACACGTGACTACAGGAATACCTTTTCTCGCGCAGTGGCCGATATAATTCTTGGCCTCTTCTCCCCTATCAAGAGTTGAAATTGCAAGAAATACCAAGTCGGGATTTGCTTCGTCCAGCAAATCGCTTATCGCCATTTTATTTCGCGCGTGCTCGGCCCCATTGAAGGAGTACGTTTTCCTGCGCACCAAGAAAACAACGCTCCAGCCGATATTTTGTAAACGAAGCTGGAGACATTTTGCAATACCACCAGTTCCGATAATTCCTACTTTTATCATACAGTTAACCCCCGGATTTTATATTTTGTCTGTGATTAATAATACATAACCTTCTAAAAATCGCAACCAGGTTTTTATTGCGAGCAATCCCGTTTTTTGTTATAGTATCCTCGTTCTTTTAGAGAATAATGTCTCATAAAAGAAAATATTCCGCGGTAGCTCAGTGGTAGAGCGAGCGACTGTGAATAACGTCCCCGCTTATCGTGGTATACTCTATATGTGTATACCAAGAAGAAAGAAAGGCGGACCTATGCCGATCGTGCAGAGTACTTGAAAGCGGCCGTTTCAAAACGACGGAAGAAGTTGAGAGAAATGGCACGGCAACATAAAGGTGGTAAGTGTCAGATATGTGGATATAATCGGTCTCAACGCGCGTTAAGCTTTCATCATGTAGACCCGAAGAAAAAAAGCTTCGGGATATCAGTGAAAGGACTTACTCGCTCTTGGGAAAAAATTAGAAAAGAGATCGATAAATGTGTCCTCATTTGCGCAAATTGCCATATGGAAGTACACGACGGTATTACGCAGCTTCCAAAGGAAACTTTGGTTGAAAAACGAGGTGAATTCGGGGAAGCCCACACGCGAAAGCGCGGGTAATCCCGAGCCAAGCCCGACACCACTTTTGATTGATAGAACATCCTATTTATCAAAAGTGGTGTCGGGAAGGTGTAGAGACTATCCTTAACTGGAGTAGTCCGACGAAAGTCGGCCGAAGCGCCTCGCATCCAATTTACAAATGTAAAATGGGTGATGATATAGTCCATCCCCTTAAGAAATTTTGGGATACGTGTAATCGCTTGGTCGTAGGTTCGAATCCTACCCGCGGAGTAAAATGATGAATCAAGCCCTTAGGGGCTTTTTTCATTTTGCTCCGCGAGCAAGCAAACAATTTTGCTTGCGAGGTAGGATTCGAAAAGCTTCTTCCATATTTTTAATCCGCCCGAGGCGGAGAAAAAATGGAAAAGCTCTACTGTTCCTGTAGGGAAAGAATCCTACCCGCGGAGCCAAGAAACTAGATACGAACTCATTAAATGAGTTCGTATCTAGTTTCTTGGCTCCCTCTGTACGATGAAATCCGAACTTTTTTCCAACAAAATCCCGATGTGGAATGAATCGCTCCGCCACTGCCTCGCTTCACTCGGCAACACCAAAGAA
>JBBTTL010000013.1:0-3270 GCA_038064275.1 Patescibacteria group bacterium
GCACTAGGACTTGAACCTAGAACCTTTCGGATATATTAGTAAATATAAGTGGTTCGTTTTTCTCAAAAAATTATAATTATGTCCGCCCTCTTGGATTCGAACCAAGTACCGCGGAGGTATAAGCTCCGTGCTCTAACCAATTGAGCTAAGGGCGGACATAATTATAATTTCTCTCAAAAAACTGCCACTTATAAGCCGAATGCTCTAACCATTGAGCTACACGTGCGTGAGCATATATTATCCAATACTGGTCATGACCGCAAACCAGTCTTCTGCTCTCTAATTCGCTCGAATTAGAGAGCAGAAGGTTATCGGTTGAAAGTTTATTGTTGTGTGTTTTCTCTACTTCGCCAGATTCATTTCTTCGCGCTTCTTCGGCATAATGCCGCAGGAGATAATGATTTTCTCGTATTCTTCCTGTTCAATGGTTTCGTTTTCAATAAGGCGCGTTGCTATGGCGTCAAGGGCTTTTCTGTTTTCTTTCAAAACCTTCCTAGCCTTGACGAAAGATTCGTTCATAATCTTCCCCACCTCGGCGTCAATCTTGGCCGAAACATCTTCGGAGTATTCCCTGTCCCCTAACCCCTTGCCGAAAACAACCCGACCCCCCAATCCTTCAAGGGCCATAGGTCCGAGGGTGGACATTCCGTATTTGGTCACCATGTCGCGGGCCAGAGCCGTGCCAACCTGAAGGTCGCTTGATGGACCGGTGGTCAAATCTCCAAAAATCATTTCTTCGGCCACATAACCGCCGAGTGCCACCGCGATGTCGTCAAAAAATTCTTTTCGCGATTGCAATCGTCTTTCCTCAAGCGGTAGCTTCAGGGTGTATCCGCCGGCGTGGCCTCGGGCTATTATTGAGATTTTGTGCACCGGATCGGCAAACGGCAAAACGGAAGAGACAAGGGCGTGGCCGGCTTCGTGGTAAGCGGTAATTTCTTTTTCTTTTTTGGAAAGGATGTGGCTCTTGCGTTCCGGCCCGAGCATTACTTTTTCAATGGCCCGAATAAGATCGTATTGCGCCACTTTTTTTCGGTCTTCACGCGCCGCCAAAATCGCCCCTTCATTCATCAAAGAATACAGGTCGGCCCCGGAGAATCCGGGTGTGCGTTCGGCCACCAGCCGAAGATTTACGTCTTCGGCAAAGGGTTTTTTGGCTGCGTGAATATTTAGAATGGCTTCGCGGTCGTCGCGGTCGGGAAGATCAAGCGTTACTCGCCTATCAAATCGCCCGGGGCGCAGAAGGGCCGGATCCAAAACATCGGGACGATTGGAAGCCGCAATTACAATAACTTTTTCCGCCGGCTCAAATCCGTCCATCTCCACTAGAATTTGGTTTAAGGTTTGCTCGCGCTCGTCATTGCCGCCGCCCACGCCGGTGCCGCGAACGCGTCCGACCGCGTCAATCTCGTCAATGAAAATAATGGCCGGGGCCGCTTTCTTGGCCATAGCAAATAAATCCCGTACGCGTGATGCGCCAACACCTACAAACATTTCCACGAACTCCGAGCCGGAAAGATGGAAGAACGGCACGCCAGCCTCGCCGGCTACCGCCCTGGCCAGCAAAGTTTTTCCCGTGCCTGGGGCGCCCATCAAAAGCACTCCCTTCGGGATGCGCGCCCCGATATCCAAAAATTTTTTCGGATTTTTCAAAAAATCAACAATCTCTTTCAATTCTTCTTTGGCCTCTTTAACGCCGGCAATGTTTTTGAAGGTCACTTTCTGATTGACATCTGAAGGATCTATCATTCGCGCTTTAGATTGGCCAAAGGTGAACGCCTGCATGCCGGCCCCCTTGACTTGCCGCGACAGAAACCAAAAGAAAAGCAAAATAAACACAATCGGCAAAAGAAATGGCAAAATATTCAGAAACCAAAACGAAAAGCCTGAGTCATTTTTTATCTCAATTTCGGTTTTAGCCAGAAGCGCAGGCGTTACTCCGTAATTTTTTAGGGTCTCGGAAAGCGAAGCTTCTCGTTCCTTTTTTGATTTAAGTGTTGTTTCGTCATTTAAGACGACTGTCAATTTTTCGCCCTCAACAGTGATTTTTTTTACGAAACCAGATGAAACCTTTTCCGCTATGATGGAAAGGGCCACATCATTTTCTTTTTTTCTATTTTCAGCGATTAAAGAATAAGCGCTGGTAATAAGCATAAAAACGATAATAACCGTAAGGATGTTGGAAAGAAGCTGGCGCTTGCCGATTCTTTTTCCACCCTTACCGTCATCCTTGTCATTTTTACTCTTATTTTTATTGCTTTTTAGGATTTGCATGAAACACATTATACCTGAAATAGCGCCAATGAAAAGTGTGCTACGATGGACAATATGGCGCTTATAGAAAACAAAAAAGCCGGTCTAAAATATGAAATCCTGGAAAAATTTGAAGCGGGAATTGAGCTTTTGGGCGCCGAAGTGAAATCATTGAGAACACATCGCGGCTCGCTTCTCGGCGCTCATATAATTATCCGCGGTGGAGAAGCATATCTTGTGGGCGCGAACATTCCGCCCTATCAACCGGCAAATGCGGCAAAAGATTACGACCCGGAGCGCAACAGAAAGCTTCTTTTAACCAAAAAAGAAATAGCCGCCCTGGCTGGACAAGAATCAAAACGCGGGTTGACAATAGTGCCAATCTCCATGTATAATAAGGGACGCAAGATAAAAATAAGTCTCGCCGTCGGAAGAGGAAAGAAAAAATACGACAAACGCGAAACCTTGAAGCGCCGGAGTGATATGCGCGAAATGGAGAGAACGTTGAAAAGAACAAACAACTAACAACCCATAACCAAAAACAACAGTGGTATTCTCTGTTACTGGTTGTATGTTATAGGTTGTAAGTTTTTCAAATGGGGGTGCCAGGCATAGACAAGAGGACAGAGTCATTATGCGCAATGCGGAGCTGAAACAACTCCCAAAAAGGTTTCAAACGATACGTGCAAACGCATCAAAGAAAGCTTCACCGTATTTTACGATGAAGGACTTCTCATTCGCTTACGCGAAAGCCTAAGCGACGCGCTTCTTCTCTTATCTCATAGAGAGGAAAGGGTGTCATATATTTGAGGTGTAGATTTTCTTTTTTTCTCAATTGAAAATCGAAACAAAAGAGAATCGGTCGCGGATTATTTTGCCGACTTTTAAGATTCGCGGCTTAAAAAAATTAAAGACGGCTAGGCATTGTAGAAACATTCTGGCTTTCCACTTGCACGGGAGTTCAATTCTCCCCACTTCCACTCGCAAAAACATTGACGCCCGTAAGGGCGTTTTTGT
>JBBTTL010000014.1:0-1287 GCA_038064275.1 Patescibacteria group bacterium
TTTATTGATTCTGTAGGATTCTTCCGCCCAATCGGTAATTTTTTCTCTATTCTCTAAAATTTCTTCCGGCACTTCCCAATAAGACATTTTTATCTCTTTTCCCTTGTTGCGGTAACTGAAGGGTGAACTGCCGTATTTCTCGTATTCTTTTTGGTTCGTGACATCAACCTTTAAATATAGAATATCATCAATAATGATGCCAAAGATTATGCCGTTTTTATATATTCCGTATCCACCAAACATGGCGCGTGAAGTAATTCCTGATATGCTACCCAAAAGGTCGTAAATGACATAATCATTAAATTCCGTGTTTCTTTTCATATAAAAAGTTTAACATGAACAATCTGTATTGGCCCAAAGAAAAAATTGATAAATACGAATTTCAAATTCTATCGCTTGAGTAGCTCGCCAACTTAACACTTGACAGGCTTAATCGTTTGATTATAATATTATACTAATCAGTAATTCACTCGCCAAAATTTTTGTATCCAAAAACTTGGGCGGGCAAGCAAAAATATGACCCAAAAAGTATTAAAAGTCGGCTCTTCGGCGGCTGTGACCATTCCCAAAAAGTCGCTGGCCGAACTGGGCCTCAAAATCGGCGACAGCGTGACGCTTTCAATCAATAGAGCACAAAAAAGAGTTACTATTGAGCCGTTTGTTGTTACTGTGGACAAAGAGCTGTCACAATGGACGAAGCGCTTTATTGAGCAGTATCGCCCGGCGCTTGAAGCGCTCGCTAAAAAATAACTATGCGGTATTTGTCCGCACAGGATATTTTGATATTGCACGCCCTTCTAGTTGACGAGACCGGGGGTTCTCACGGGATAAGAGATATCGGGCTTCTGCAATCAATTGAACGCAAGCCAAAATCAAGTTTCGTGGAAAAAGAACTATACCCTGGAGTTTTTCTGAAGGCTGCTATCCTGCTTGAAGCCATTGCCAATTATCACATATTCGTTGATGGGAACAAGCGTACGGCTTTTGTAGCCGCCGCCCACTTTTTGGCTGTAAATGGTTATGAAATAATGGCCACCAACAAAGATGTGGAGAAAACGATTCTCTCGGTTGCTGAAAAAAGATTAAGCGTAGAAAAACTTTCTTTCTGGCTAAAAAAGAACAGCAAAAAAAAGAACTAGAGTTTTTTTGTTTTTTCTAGTAACCTAACAATTATCAGCTTAAGGACGTTTTTTTTGTTGTAAGTTGTGAGTTTCAGGTTAATAGTTGTAATTATTGCGGGATCATCTAATGGTAGGATGCGACTCTCTGAAAGTCGTCATCTTGGTT
>JBBTTL010000015.1:0-4931 GCA_038064275.1 Patescibacteria group bacterium
CGTGAAATACGGGCTACTTCAATTCTCTCGCCGAATTTCTGCACGAATTTCTCTATTAAGCCCTTAACGGTAAGCGACTCATCTTTAATAAATGTTTGTTCAGTAAGAATTTTGTCCTTAAAATAACCGTCTACTTTCCCGTCCAATATTTTTTCTAGCATTGCCTTGTCTTTTTTCAACCCCAGCATTTCTTTTTCAAGTATTTCTCGAACAGCCAGAATTTTGTCTTTACCGATATTATCGCGGCTCAAAAATTCCGGATTAGTGGCGGCTACCTGCATAGCGATATCATAAGCAAGCATTTTGAATTCCTCATTCTTAGCCACAAAGTCGGTTTCGCAAGAAAGAAGCACCATTGCGCCGATATTTCCGTTACTGTGAATATAAGACGCTACTGTACCTGAGCCAAGTTCCCGACTGCCTTTCTTGGTGGCAATATCTGAACTCTTTTTTTTGAGAATAAGAATAGCTTTTGCCATGTCTCCACCCGACTCCTCAAGCGCGCCCTTGCACTGCATCACCGACACGCCGGTTAAATCTCTAAGGCTTTTAATCTCTTTTGTCGTTATATCTTTCATTTTTTATAATTGCTAGTTAATTTGCCTGCCCCGTAGCTCCGCCGCAGGCGGATGGTACCGGGGTTCGGTAGTAATTGGCATAGTTGCTTAGTTTTTAGTCTATGGGGTTAATAGTTAAAATATAAAATGCATAGTCTTTCTATAGACTACAGACTTTATAGAATACTAACTAGTTTTTTGCTCTTCCTCTTTCGCTTCTGTCTTAACTTCTTCCTTAACTTCCGTTTTGGCTTCCGTTCTTCCCTCCTCGTAGGCGCGGGCGATTTCCTCCGTAAAAAAAGAAATGCTTAAAATCGAAGAATCGTTCCCGATAATAGGATAATCAATCTTTGAAACATCACAATCGGAATTAGAAAGGCTGATTGTCGGAATATTCATTTTGATGGCCTCGTTGAGCGCCGTAATTTCGTTCCGTGAATCAACCACGAACATTGCGGTTGGAATATTCTTCATTGCCAAGAGGCCCCCGAAATTTTTGTTTAAGTTGGCCATATCTCTCTCAATTAAGCTTTTTTCCTTTTTGGTATAAACATCAAGCGCTCCTTTTTCTTTCTTCTCTGCCAAATCATGATACTTTTCAATCCTTTTTTTTATTTCAGGGAAGTTCGTGAGGGCCCCGCCAATCCAGCGCTCACTTACATAAGGCATATCAATAGACTGCGCCGTTTTTTTCACAATAAAACGAGATTCCGGCTTGGTACCGACAAAAAGGATAACTTTACCCGTTGCCCCCAACTTTTTTACGAAGGCCTTGGCTTTATCAAGTAAAGCGCTTGATTTTTCAAGGTCAATGATGTCTACCCGATTTTTGCTCCCAAACAGGTACGGCCTTACGGAAGGGTGGCGCCTCCCGCGCTGATAGCCAAAATGCGCCCCGACGGAAAACATTCCGTCCAATTTTTCTTTGTCTGTCGTTTTTTTCATTTCGGTGTTATCCATTGCTTTTTTAACAAAAATTAGCCCTATTGGCTATTGGGGTCAGTTTATCAAATAAACTGTCGTCTCGCAACTATTAACCTACAGCGTAAAACGGACTTCTTTAACAATGAACTTTCCAACATATATAGCCAAATTTTAGTTATTGGTTGCCAGTTTCAGGTTGCGGGTTTTTAAACGCCTCTGTTATCTGGTCCAAGTCCCCTTCCAAAATCTTCTCAATATTGTGCCATGATTTTTTAAGACGGTGGTCAGTAATTCTGTCTTGGAGCATATTGTAGGTTCTGATTTTTTCCGAGCGGTCTCCGGTGCCTATTTGGTCTTTCTTGTCCTTGGCAAATTTTTTAGCTTCTTCTTCCTCCCTCAACTGGCTGATTTTTGCGGAAAGAATCATCATGGCCTCGTCGCGATTTTTTTGCTGGCTGCGCTCATTCTGCGCCCTGACCGCGAGGCCGGTAGGCTTGTGAATAAGACGCACCGCGGTTTCCACTTTATTAACGTTTTGCCCGCCGGCTCCGCCGGAGCGCGAAAACTCCATCTCAATATCGGCGGGATTTATTTCAATTTTTACGCGAGCATAGAGTGGCAGAACCGCCACCGAGGCGGTAGAAGTATGCACTCGCCCCGATTTTTCCGTCGCGGGAATTCTTTGAATCCGATGCACCCCCATTTCATAGCGAAGCGCCTCATATACCCCGGTGCCATTTATTTCAAAAGAGGCTTCTTTGTAACCGCCCAAATCTGAGAGAGACGCGTAAATTTTTTTCCATTCCCAGCCTTTCCGTTCGGCGTAGCGTTCGTACATTCGTGAAAGTTGTTCCGCAAAAAGAGTCGCCTCCTCTCCTCCGGCGCCCGCAAAAACCTCAAGGACCATCTTACGAGGAGATTCCCCGGCTTCCTTCTCTTTTTCTTTGGTAATTTCCTCAATTTGTCTTACTGCCGCTTCTTTTTGCGCGGCAACAGATTTTAATTCCTCAAGGCAGAGTTCTTCCAATTTGGGATCTAGAGCAATCATTTCTTGAAGCTTTTTTTCTTCTCCAAGCAGGCGTTCAACCTCGTACGCCAAATACGCCGTCTTATGGTTTTTCTTATATTTTTCTAAGTTCTGATAATCCATAATAATTAGTTTTCGAGCAGGCTAAAAGCCCGCGCGTCCCGCTATGTTCGCGGGACGCGCGGGCAATAACTTGTTACTGTTTCTTGGTGGGCTTTTTAGGTTTGCTAGCCACGTCTTTTTTTGCGGCAACTCCTGTTTCTCTCCTTTTCTTGAATCGCTCCACTCTTCCCGCCGTGTCAATGATTTTTTCATTTCCGGTATAGAAAGGGTGGCAGGCGCTACAAATTTCAACTTGAATTTCTTTTTTGGTTGAGCCAACAACAAAGACAGCCCCGCAAGCACAGGTGGCTTTGGCGTCTTCAAAATATGTCGGGTGTGTGTCCGTTTTCATAATGAAGTAGATAGTATCTATTTTTTAATTAAAAAGCAAGTCGTTTAATATAAAATGAGGCGTAAAAAACAGCAGCTGTAGCCACCCCTTAATCCTATGTTAGTGTTTTGCAAAAGACTAGCATAGGAAAATTTTTATCTTAGCTTTATACTTACTTCTTAATACTTAATACCACCCCTAGTTTTCCCTAAGCACATTTATCTGCGCCTGATACTTAGCCGCTATCTCTATAATATCCCTACCGTAGAACTGGAGACTTGTCTTTTTAGCATTAGAGCAACCAGCCAAATAACACATAGCGGCGCGGAATTCTGCCTGATATGTTCTTTTATCGGCCCCATTGTCCATAAGAAGAAGACCGGCCGCCATAAACGCATCTTTGGGTTCCCATGGATTAGGGGGGCTGCTTCCGGTCCTTTTACCAATACGATCTGATTTCACATTATATTCCCACGGCCCCTGCCATGAACCGTTAGGGTTTTTAGAGCATTTTCCAGTAGTCGTGTTGGTGTAACCGGCAAAACATATCCATGTTGAAGGAATAAATTGTGCCGGCCCCATCGCCCCGCCCCAGCCATACCAGGGCTTTTTAGAAACCGGCATTGTGTCGGGGTTGAATCCCAAATCAGCGGTAATTTTCGCAAACAATGGCTGGTCGCGCGTCGGGTGCATGTCCACGCGCCAATTGCCGCTCCCCAAGTTATCACCAAGATTTGTTTCTTCCGTAATGATACCCAAAAGAAAAGCTGGCCTAATCCCCGTTTTCTCTTCCACCAAGAGCGCGTATTCATATGCCTTCTCAAAAGAAATAGCTTTAGAACCCTGCAGGATGAAAAGTTCGCTCCTAATAGCCGCGGCGCTCTTTTCCCTCTCTTTCAATATTTTTTTATACTCTTCTTCTTTGCCGCGGGTAACTTTCAAAATAATATTCCTATCGCTTTTGTCTTGAGCTAGGCGTTTTCGCTGTAATTCCTGAACGGTACGCAATGATACTTCGTCCTCTTTTTTTACTTCAAGCGATTTCTTCTCATCGGTTGTTTCGTCTTTGATTTCTGAAACTGCTTGTACGGAATTCTGCAGGGCTTTATTTACCGAAATAAAGGTATCGGCGTCGGAAAAAAACTCAGAGACATTTTTATTGGACAATACAAGTTCAATAAGAGAACCGTCATCAAGTTCGCGTGTTTTTCTGATAAGTTGGCCGAGAGATTCTCTTTCGCGGTCAATCTTGTTTGAAAGGGCTCCGATGGTTTTCTCTTTTTCGGAAATATCGCGAATGAGATTATTGATTGTGATATTTCGGGCCCTTATGGAAAGATCCGACTCCTTGATTCGGGCGTCATAGATCGCGATGTCGCGCACAAGCGACACGGATTGTTTCTGTTTTTCCTCCAAAATCTTTCTCTGGGCGTCAATTTCAATTTCTAGCGTCTTTAAATCGCTCTCCAGTTGTGTCCGCCGAGAGACTACGCTGTCAGCGGTTTGGGCGGACGCGAAAGGAAAATGCGCCGACAAGAAAATGGCAAGAAAAATAAAAGAGAAAAGCAATAGCGTTTTTCTCATAAGGTCATTATATCACGCGGGCTATTTCTATTTCTTTTCTCTTTTTTCCTTTCCTCCTTTGTTTTCTTTCGGTTCTTTAGCCTTAATATCTTCCGCTTCCTGTGCGCCCTCTTCTTCTGTTTTACCTTTCTTTTCAACTTCTATGGCGGAGAGGTCTATCGGAAGAACTGGTTCTTCTTCCACTTCAATGCGCGCTTCCTCAATCAAGGCCACTATCTCGGTAGGTTTTAAGATGGCCGTCACCCCTTCTTTCAATTTCAAATCTGAAACATTAATGTGGCTTCCGATCTCCGAGAGAGAGGAAATATCAACGGTAATAATGTGCGGTAAATCTTTCGGCAGACTTTTTACTTCAATTTCATGCAATACTTTCACCAAGGTTGCGCCCAAGTCTTTGACTGCGGGA
>JBBTTL010000016.1:0-5331 GCA_038064275.1 Patescibacteria group bacterium
GACGAAACGGCCATAAGCCTGCTTGACACCCAAAAAGTAAGGGGCGGTTTTGTGTTTAATGTGCTTGGTAACGCACTTCTATCGCAGACGAAGCTCCACGCGAAGTACGGCGGGGTCTACCCGATGATGGCCAAGCGCGAGCACGGCAAAGCTTTGGTGCCGCTACTTAAGGAGGTTCTCGTCCAAGCCAAAATGCTAAAAGAGAAAAGTGGTGTAATTGGAAAAAAAGAGACCGCCACGATTAAAAAACTTTTAAGTAGAGAGGGCGACCTCTTGAAAGAATTTTTGAAAGCTGTTCCGAAAATAAAAAATCCGAATATTGACCGTATCGCGGTAACTTCCGGTCCTGGACTTGAACCGGCCCTTTGGGTCGGCATCAATTTCGCCAAAGCATTGTCGCTTTCTTGGGATATTCCGGTCATTCCGGTAAACCATATGGAGGGGCACTTTTTTTCTTCACTTTTATCTAAGAAAAAAAGTGCAAATAAAAAGCCGGAAAAATTAATTTTGGAAAAACCAAAATTTCCGATTCTTGGCTTATTGATATCCGGCGGGCACACCGAATTGGTCCTTTCAAAAAAATGGCGAGATTACAAAATACTGGGTGCCACGCGCGATGACGCCGTTGGTGAGGCCTTTGATAAGGTCGCTCGGATGCTGGGCCTTCCCTACCCCGGCGGCCCTCAAATTTCAAAAATGGCTAAACTTGGAAGCTCGGCTTCCAAGTACAAACTGCCGAGACCGATGGTTAACTCAAAAGATTTTGATTTTTCTTTCTCTGGGCTAAAAACGGCGGTGCTTTATCTCATTAAAAAGATAGGTAAACCCTCAACCGGACAAAAACAAGATATCGCCAAAGAATTTGAGGATTCGGTAACAGAGGTGCTTGTCACAAAAACACTGCGAGCAGTAAAAGAATACAAAATAAAGACGCTCCTTATCGGCGGCGGGGTATCGTCCAATGAAAAAATCCGCCATGAATTTACGCGCCAGGTTGGAACAAAATTCCCCGACGTAAAACTGTTTTTACCTGAACAAGTTCTTACCACCGATAATGCCATTATGGTCGCCGTGGCGGGATATTTCCACAAGGGACGCGCGGCGAAAAGTTCTTCTGGCATAAAAGCCAACGGCAACCTCTCGTTTTAAAAAAAGCCCTTTCTTGTGATATTATTCAGGTTATAGATAAAAACCTGCGTCTTATGGACAAAAACTCATCCCTCGCCCAATTTCAAAATCTTATAGGTGAAATATACGGCCTGCCAGACGACAGGCTGTATTCAATACCGGATCTCTTGGTGCATAAACAGCGTTTTGCCATGCGGGCCCTGAAAGGAATAAGGAGGGGGAATATGGACAAACTGAAGCTCAATTTATTGATATCATTTTCGTGGCTTATGGCAATTGCCAATCGCCTGCACATAAATGTGGAAGATGAGGTCTGGAAAAGGTTCCCGATGCTCTGCTCATATTGCGGGGGAAAACCGTGCCGATGTAAAAAAATAAAACTTGACAAAAGAGCGACGGTTAAAATCGACGGTTCCGTGCGTCCCAAAACGGTTGCCTTGTTTCAAAATATGTTTTTACAAATTTATCCGGTCGGGCACAGAACTCTTGCCGATGCCGGCGTCCATTTGGCGGAAGAAGTCGGTGAGACGAGCGAGGCCATACATACCTACCTAGGACAACACAAAGAGAAACAGTTTAATGAAATTAAATTTGAAATGGCCGATTATGTTTCTTGCTTTTTTGGGGTGGCGAATTCGGCAAAAATTGACGTTGCCGGAAGTCTTATAAAAATGTTCGCTCACGGTTGCCATGTGTGCGGCAAAATTCCCTGCCAGTGCGGTTTTTCCAAAGTAGCAAACATAAAAACATAGGCCTATTCCCCCGGTTAAAACATCAACGTGCACGACAAGCTTTTAAAACCATACGACCCGAAAGAAAACGAGGAGCGAATCTATAAACTTTGGGAAGAAAGCGGATTTTTCAATCCTGACAAGCTTCCCGCACGACACAAAGAGCCTTTTACCATCATTATGCCGCCACCGAACGCCAATGGTTCGCTGCATGCCGGCCACGCAGTATTCGTAACTATTGAAGATCTTATTATTCGCTATAAGCGGATGCGGGGATACAAAACCCTGTGGCTTCCCGGAGCAGACCATGCCGGATTTGAAACGCAGGTTGTTTATGAAAAAGAACTTGAAAAAGAGGGGCGTTCTCGTTTCAAGATGGACCCGCAAGCCCTACGCAGAGAAATTATGGATTTCACTCTAGAAAATAAAAAATTCATGGAAAGTCAGCTGAGGCAATTGGGAGCATCGTGCGACTGGAGTAGAGAAAAATTCACCCTTGACCCCGACATTGTAAAAATCGTATATTCCACCTTCAAGCAACTTTGTGATGATGGTCTGGCGTACAGGGGCAAGAGAATAATAAACTGGTGCACAAAACATCAAACTTCCCTTTCGGAACTGGAAACTATAACCGAAGAAAGAGAAGACCCTCTCTACTACATGAAATATGGTCCGTTTGTATTAGCAACCGTTAGGCCGGAGACGAAATTCGGCGATACGGCAATTGCGGTACATCCTAACGACCCACGATACAAAAAATATGTTGGTAAAGAAATTGAGATAGACTCGCTTATTGGCAAAACGACACTTAAGGTTATTGCTGACGAATTTGTAGATATGAATTTCGGCACGGGAGTTGTCAAGGTCACTCCTGCTCACGACCCGAATGACTTTGAAATAGGGCTTCGCCATAATCTAACCGTAGTTGAAGTTATAGACCAATACGGCAAACTCAATGAAAAATGCGGTAAGTACCAAGGACTCAAAATAGAAGAAGCAAGAAGGGTTATTGGCGAAGATTTGAAAAAAGCTGGGTTATTAGAAAAAATTGACCATAAATATCGCCACGCGGTAAAGAAGTGCTATAAGTGCGAGAGAATACTTGAGCCGAGAATTCTGCCTCAATGGTTCGTAAAAATGAAACCCTTGGCTAAAAAAGCAATAAGCGCAATTGAGAAAAACGAGATTATCTTTTATCCGGAGCATTACAAAAAAATCGTTCTTCATTGGCTGAATAATATTGAAGACTGGAATATTTCAAGACAAATCGTCTGGGGAATCCCTATTCCCGCAAAGATATGCTCGGGTTGCGGCGAGGCTTCGGTTGGTCTTGATGGCTCAATTAAAAAGTGTCCGAAGTGCGGCGGCAAGATGATAGAAGATTCGGACACTTTTGACACATGGTTTTCGTCCGGACAATGGCCTTTCGCGACACTTGGGTTCCCGGACGGAAAAGATTTCAAAAGTTTCTATCCAACGCAAGTTATGGAAACGGCGGGCGAGATTATTTTCTTCTGGGTGGCAAGAATGATTATGCTGGGTCTTTACCGCACCGAAAAACTCCCATTCACTACCGTATATCTCCACGGCATCGTCACCGCAAAAGACGGACAAAAAATGAGCAAAAGCAGGGGTAATGTTATAAGCCCCCTTGAACTATCGGAAAAATACGGCACTGACGCGCTCCGCATGGGACTCATTGTCGGCAATACCCCTGGGACAACCACCGCTCTTTATGAAGACAAAATCCGCGGGTACAAACATTTTGCCAATAAGCTGTGGAATATCGCCCGTTTTGTGCTGGAAAACACCAAAAGCATGGGGAATGAAAAAAAGATAGAATTAAACAAGACCGATGCGACACTAGAGAAAGAATTACTGGCACTCATCAAGGAAGTGACGGAAGACATGGAGAATTTCAGATTTTATTTGGCGGGCGAAAAACTTTACCACTACCTCTGGCACACTTTCGCCGATAAAATATTGGAAGAGTCAAAGTCAATTCTTCAGGGAAAAAACGCGCCGGCAAAAGCATCGCGTCAAAAACTTCTCTATGAGATGCTTACGTTGCAACTCAGAGTTTTGCATCCGTTCATTCCTTTCGTGACCGAGGCAATATGGACACTTATGCCGCACAATAAAGACAAAAGTTTACTAATGATTGAGGAGTGGCCGATTACAAATGGAAATTAACGCACAAACTATTTTTATCGCCCTCACTGGCGGTATATTTCCAGCCCTTCTTTGGCTTTGGTTTTGGCTCAAAGAAGATGCCCTGCGGCCGGAGCCGCGCGGGCTTATCATATTCACGTTCGTGGCCGGGACGCTATCGGTTCTGCTTGTTCTGCCCATTGAAAAGTTTTTCTACTCGGAATTGCGCGATGGGTTTTTGTTGATTGTTGTCTGGGCGGCCACAGAAGAAATAATGAAATATGGCGCGGCGTATATGATCGCCCTTAAAACCAAATTCTTGGACGAGCCGATAGATTGTGTCATTTACATGATTACCGCGGCCCTTGGCTTCGCCGGACTTGAAAACGCCCTTTTCCTGATAAGTACTATCCAGAAAAGCGGTTTGGCGGAGGGTCTGGCAACGCAAAACTTGCGTTTTATTGGGGCTTCGCTCTTGCATGTTATCGGAAGCGCCTCAATAGGCATAGCCATGGCCCTTTCCTTCTATCGCGGCTGGTTTTTAAGAAAAACATATCTGTTTTTTGGCATAGTCTTTGCCGTTCTGTTGCATACTCTCTTTAATTTCTTTATAATTAAGAACAGTGGCGAAAATATTTTTACGGTTTTTGGTTTCGTTTGGGTAGTGGTTGTCATATTCCTGTTAATTTTTGAAAAAATAAAGCGAATGAGTCCTGTCAAAAATTCGCTGTGAGTAGATATTTCTAGTCGCGTAATAATATAATCATGTTAAAAAAAGGGTCATTTTTTGAAAGGCTTGCCGGTGGTATTAGTTTAAACGACGAAGAAGAGCGAGAATTGTCTATTAAGTCGGATGCGAGCAAAGAAACGGGCAAAGAGGCCTGGTCGGAAAAAGAAGGCGAAGAGGGGCAATTGTCGGTTGACGTGTATCAAAACCAAAACGAAATTGTCATTGAAGCCATGATTGCCGGCGTACGACCCGAAGATTTGAATGTGGCTATTACAAGAGATATGGTCACCATAAAGGGACGGCGACAGGAAACAAGCGCTATTATCGAAGAGAATTATTTTTATAAAGAATTGTACTGGGGTTCTTTTTCACGAACCATTCTGCTTCCGCACGAAATAGACATTGAGGCCGCCAGCGCGTCTGAAAAACACGGACTCTTAACGGTTACTCTCCCAAAAATAGACAAGGGGCGCCAGGCGAAACTTAAAGTACGGTCAATATAAAGGTTCCTCGGGGTCCGCCTGTGTGTACACCTGTCCGCGTGTACGCACAGGCGAACTTTCGCATTTCTCTCGCCTTATGTCGCCAATA
>JBBTTL010000017.1:0-1093 GCA_038064275.1 Patescibacteria group bacterium
AATAATATGAACAAAGCAGGAATTGCAGATGCAGTACACATGAAACTCGGCGGCACCAAGGTGCAGGCTGAGGAAGTGGTTGACGCCATGCTTGAGAGCATTGTGGGTACCTTGAAGAAGGGCGAGGAAGTTTCCATTGCCGGCTTGGGAATCTTTTCAGTAAAGAAAAGAGCTGCTCGCACGGCACGCAACCCGCGCACCGGAGAAGCAGTGCAAGTCAAAGCGATGAATGTTCCAAAATTCCGCGCTGCCAAAGCGCTTAAGGACGCGGTTAGGTAATTGTAGATACGCTTACGAACCCGCCAGAACGACCGATATCGTTCAGTCCGCCCGGATGATACGTTCGGACGGGTCGGGCGGGTAGCGCACACGAATTATTTCTCTCGAGAGAAAATCAAAAAATCCGCCGCGGCGGATTTTTTGATTAATTATTCAGCTCCTGCCAAAATGAGGCGGTAATTAAGCCGTCGGTATCCAATGTTACGCTGACCTGCACCTTCCTGGCATTATTCCCGGCCCGGCCCTCCGCCGTGACGATTTTCGGCGCCGTGCCGGTGTCAACGATAACGCGCGCGCACCCGTCGTTTCCGGAACAGCCGCTTGTAACCATATCAATTGAGTAGCACCCCGTCGGCAAAGCCGGAGACGCGCAAGAATAATTTTTATTTCTGGCAATTTTGACCAAAGCGTCTCTTGCCCCGACTTCAGCGTAATACAGAGCTTTCCCAGACTGGACACTTCCTTGGGCGACGAAGCTCTCGTTGAAAGTAATGGCGGTGATGCCGACGATTATGGCCAAAATCATTATGCTAAGGGCCATAACGACGGGTAAAGTGGCGATGCCGCGCGCAAAGCGCGCGGCTACCTTTGACCTTTGCAATACAATGGCAACACAAAAATAACCGCTTATTTCAAGCGGTTATTTTTGTGGCCATATGCGGGATACCGGAATCGGACCGGTGTCCACAGTTTGGAAAACTGTTATTTTACCATTAAACTAATCCCGCGTTTTTTTATGGTATAACAATTATATAGCCAAATACAATATATTGCTTAAATATAAATGGTTCACTCTGCTGAAATGTAAGCAAGC
>JBBTTL010000017.1:1193-2332 GCA_038064275.1 Patescibacteria group bacterium
CCTCGTTGCCATTTATAATTGGTTCGGTCGGTCGAGACAAAACATTTTTTGCCTCTCCCTCACTGCCAATTATACATACCGAACTTCTTCTCACAATGTCTTCATTTTTTATTTTTCTAAAAACAAAAATCATCTTGCCAATTATTATCGGAATAAGCGGGCTTTTTGGTTTTCCATATATCCAAAAAGAAACAACCCCACCGCCCCCAGAACCGCCTGAAAAAATTGAAGTAATTGACCAATCGCCTAAAGTTGCCTCAACCACTACCGCAAAAATAAAGGAAAAAACAAAAATAGAAGTAAAAACCGATGCCACCACAGTTTTGAAACGCGAAACCTTAGCGGAAAAAGAAAAAGAGGCACTTCTTGATACCGACAAGGTAAACACGCTCGTCAGAAGTTCTGTCATAAATATTTTCTGCACCACTAAATCAGGCGGCGATTTTAGGCCTCTAAGCGGGAGCGGAATTGTTTTAAGCAAGGGGGGTATAGTGCTCACCAACGCGCACATCGGTCAATATTTTCTGCTTAGAGATTACAGAGTGAAAGACTTTTTAACTTGCGTGGGCAGAACCGGAAGCCCTGCTTATCCAACATACAAACTTGAACTTGTTTATTTGCCAGATGCTTGGCTTACGGAAAATGCCCAAAAAATCAACGACGAAAGTCCTACCGGCACCGGCGAGAACGATTATGCCTTTGTGGCTATTGCCGGCCTTATTTCGGGAAACCAATCCTCAAACCAAAACAATATCCCTTATCTTGAACAAGAAATGGAAAATGTATTCGCGCCTAAAACGCCAGTAATGCTCGCCGCGTATCCGGCGGGATTCTTGGGCGGAATAACCATTCAAAAAGACTTATGGCTCGCCTCAAGCGTTTCAAACATCGCTCAACTTTTTTATTTTAATGACCCTGAAAAAATAGACTTATTTTCAATTGACGGCAACATTATTTCCCAAAAAGGGGCCTCTGGCGGGGCGGTGGTCAGTCTTAAAACGGGAAAGCTCTTGGGAATAATAACCACCGCCACTGACGCAAAGACCACCGGTGAACGTGAGCTAGCGGCCATCACACTTCCCTATATCAAATCTCAATTTGAAAAAAGCACCGGCAAAACTTTAGCCTCTTTCTTGGCG
>JBBTTL010000018.1:0-1633 GCA_038064275.1 Patescibacteria group bacterium
GTGTATTTATTTCCTGGGTCCCACAGCATCCAGCTTGTCAGGCCGGCGTCATAGGTGGCTTGTATCTGGGCCCGAACTTCCGCTTCGCCATAATTCCCGCCGTAATCAAAATCCTGAAGCCACGGGCGGAGTTTATTTTTGTCGTATGCTTTTTTTGTATAAAGCGCGGGGGTGGTCGTCCCTATCCGTTCCGCGCCAAAGTGATATACAGAGGTCGTGGTTGCTTGGACGCGCCTTGCTCCCTCTTCCATAACAAACTTAATAAGTTCGTATGGATAATGATTGGGGTTTTTCCAGCCGTTAAAATTTGGTGGGTAGTGCGAGGGGTATACCATGGGGGCGATATAGTCGAAATATGGAAGGGCGCGCTCAAGCACTTGTCCGATATTCAAATCATCTGTATTGGTTGTAGTCATTCCAAAAAGATCCGCGGAGATAACGGCGCCTGTATTTTTGAGGGCATCGTGCAGATAAGCAAAAAAATATTCAAGCGCATCGGCTTTTGTTTTTCCTTTGCTCCACGAAAAATCAATATCTTTCATATTGCCATCCGACGGAAAGCGAATGTAATCAAAATTAAGTTCGTCAAACCCAGCGACGTATGAATCTTTGCTTAGCGCCACAATGTAATCCCAGTATTCCCGCGCGCCGACGTCAATAAAAGCAAGGCCTTTATAATCTTTCCATACCCCCCCGTCAGATAGCTTGCGAACAGCAAGGTCGGGTCGTTTTTTTGTATAGTAAGGATCCTGGAAAACTGTGATGCGCCCGATGACATAAACCCCGTGCTGGTGCAATTTTTCTATAAATTCACGCATGTCTTTCGTGCGGCAACCTGTTCCTTTATTTTCTTTAAGAATTGAATTCTCGGGTTCAAACGAAATAGTCCCGCTGTAATCCTTAATATCAATAACGATTGAATTAATTTCCGTCTCGTCGGCGATTTTTAGAAGTTTTTCACGCAAGGAGGGCGTGGCCGCCACGCAAGCCGTCATATAGATTGCCTTAACCCTCTCCGGTGTCTTAATGTGTGTCGCCTTCACAACTTCACGATTTGGCAAAACATCCGCAGTAGTATCGGCAGAGGGTGGCGTGGATGTGGCGGGGCTATAGTACGAGGTATTATAGATATGAGTAGAACCAAAATAAACTATAGGAACGAGTGCCAAAAAACTGACTGTAACAACGGTTTTCATGGATGACAATATCCTCATTTGTTATCCCGTGTGACTCCCGGGAATCTCTCTATTTTCCGGGCTTGTCTGATTTGCTTCGGCGGGTGGCGGGGTGATAATAACCGGCTGTGGGGGCTGTGAAATAGGCGCGGATATAATTTCTTCTTTTCTTTTTCTTTCTTGTTTTATGCGTTTTGCCTGCCTATGTTTATTGAGCTGAAAAGAGTTCCAGGCGATTAGGATGCCTGAAACAAAAAATATTGCTGTCTTCCACGAAGAAGGAAGACCCAAGAATGGCAAGAGCGCCACCAGAATACCCAGCCACAAAATTGTTTTTCGTTTTGACATTTACCCGCTTAAGTTTTTATCTATTAAAGTATGGTTATAATAACATTTATTCTACTCTCCGCAAATTAAATGTTTTTCTATAATTTTAGTAAAAAATTTTGGCGGCTGAA
>JBBTTL010000018.1:1733-2905 GCA_038064275.1 Patescibacteria group bacterium
CCAAGTGGGAGGAGAGTGAGGCAAGGGTCTTCATAATCCGGTGCGGGGATTCATAAAAAACAACCGTCCGCTTTGATTCGGCGATTTCCTTAAAGAGGGTCTCTCTGCCTTTTTTGTGCGGCAGAAATCCCAGGAAAAGAAAATCTGAAACCGGCATGCCGGCAACGGAGAGCGCCGCAGTAAGGGCTGACGGGCCGGGTACGGATTCAATTTTAATCTCAAGGTCAGACCTTGAATCCCCCAAAGGTCTGACCTTAAATTCCTCCCTTACTTTTTCAACTAGCATCGCCCCCGGATCGGAAATTGCGGGCGTGCCCGCGTCAGACACTAAGGCAATTTTTTTCCCTTCTTTTAACCACTCAATAATCTTTTCAAATTTTACTCCGCTCCTCTTTTCGTTGTAAGTTGAAAGCTGTTTATTAACAATCCCGTAGTGTTTCAGTAGCCGCTGGGTCACTCTCGTATCTTCGCACAAAATAATATCAACTTCTTTAAGCACGCGAAGCGCCCGCAAAGTGACATCCTCCAAATTTCCGATTGGAGTGGACACTACATAGAGTATAGACATGTTACACCTTTGGTTTGGCCACAAGGCTCAAGCCGACTAAAAGTTTTCTATATAGAAACGCATAAGCGATGAGGGATACCGGCACAGAAACAAAAAGTCCGATGCCAAAAAGCATCGCTCCGATAAAGTTGATGAGAATTATAAGAAGCATAAAGAGAAACAAATTCCAGGTATGTCCTTCGGTCATGCGCCAGCTTTCTTTGAGCGCCATCACGGGGCTGATGTTTTCTTTATCAACGATTAGGAATTTATAGTATTGAAGTCTGATCGCCAGATAAATGCCGGGCACAACGAGAAGCAAAAGTCCGGCAAGTACGATAACGCCGGCAAGTATGGCGGAAATCAAATAGTTCACAAAAATTTTCCAGTGCCGGTATTTTCTAAAAATATCGGTAAAAACGGGTTTTCGGCTGTCGGCAATATCAATTGATAAGGTAACAATACTGATGCTTAAAAATATGCCGACGACAATAGACAGCGCCCACCAATACCCCGTGGCCCACGTTATCAAAAGCACGAACATCAAGACCGAAAGTAGCAGCCAAAAATGCTCTTTGGTTTTAGCCCATCCCGACTGCAATAATTCCTTCTTTGAAAATAATGT
>JBBTTL010000019.1:0-2165 GCA_038064275.1 Patescibacteria group bacterium
GTATTGCCCACAATATCAGATGACACCAGTTGTTCTTTGGTCACGGCGAAAATTCCTTTCCAGCGATCTTCCATTGAAGCCCTTTCTAAAATTTCATTAATTTCTTCAACCGTAGTCGGGCGCTTTGAGATAAATGTGATGTCCGCTATGGAGCCGGAAACCACTGGCACGCGTACGGCAAGGCCGTCAAATTTTCCTTCCAGTTCTTTAATGGCTTTGGTAACCGCAATAGCCGCGCCGGTGGTTGAGGGTACAATGTTTTGCGCCCCCGCCCGGCCGCGGCGCCAATCGCTAGCGTCCGGCCCGTCAACTATTTTCTGCGTTGCAGTATAGGCGTGCACCGTGTTGAGAATGGCTTTTTCTATGCCGACCGTTTCATTAAGAATATAAATCACCGGACTGCCGGCGTTGGTGGTGCAAGAAGCGTTGGAAGAAATTTTACAAGTTGAGAGGGTGTCTTCGTTGATTCCCACAAGTACTGTTTCTCCGCCCACATCCCCGTCCTTGGCCGGCGCGCTAATAACCACCCTCTTGGCCCCGGCGTCAATGTGAGCTTTTGCTTTGTCAAAACTTTCAAAAAATCCGGTTGACTCCACCACCACGTCAATCCCAAGCGCTCCCCACGGGAGTTTAGACGGCTCTTTTTCACTAATAAATAAAATTTTGTGTCCATTTACGGAAAGGAAAGGCTCCCCGCCGTCTTTTTTGGCCTCAATCTTCAGCGGGCTTTTGCCGTAAACACTGTCGTAGCGCAAAAGGTAGGCCAAATTGTCAATATCTCCCAAATCATTGACGGCCACGATTTCAATCTCGGGTCGTAGAATGGCCAGTTTCAAAAATGCCCGCCCAATTCTTCCCAATCCATTAATTGCTATTTTCATACTACTTATTATACAAAACATTCAATAAAACAAAAAACCCCCTCAACTCTTCGGTAACATCTAAATTTACTTTTACCATGACTGTAGAAGTCAGACTTCCACAACAAGATTTGCTTTCTTTTCATCAAAATACACAAAATCCATGCAGTTTTTGGCAAATTCTTTGAACTTTTCTTTACTCTCAAATGTTTCTTTACACGTATCGGTGGTTATAATTGGCGCAACAATATGCTTATCTGAAAAATAGGCCCCCAGGCTGCTATAGGAATACCGTAAAGAAAATTCGTACGCATCATCAAAATTTGCAAGTGCGTTTTCTAAGCCGCCTGGATACAACTCAAGCACATTTTTTATATGTACATACACCAAAAGATATTGTAAGTAGTTATCCTTATCCACTCGACGTGCTTTGTATGCTCCTTGAAACAATCTTCCCGACTCTTTGTACCGCGTGTTAAATCGGTTTGTCATCCCTGTGCCAAATTTTCGCATAAAACTTGTAACACCACCTTCCTTTATTTCCTGTAAAACGAGATGATAGTGAT
Organism: Patescibacteria group bacterium; assembly: GCA_038064275.1. Lineage (GTDB taxonomy): Bacteria > Patescibacteriota > Minisyncoccia > Phycocordibacterales > VMEP01 > JAUYLU01. The sequence continues at coordinate 1,427 of JBBTTL010000019.1, forward strand.
TTTCAGAAAGCATAAACGCTAAAATGTTTACTAAAGGGTCGCGGGCTGGCCATGTGCTTGGCCACTTCATTTTTCTGTAGAAGTCAGACTTCCACAAATCTCGCAGGATGCGAAAAATGTTGGGGGGAGAATATTTATCATTAAAATAAAAAAGTGCCCGTAAAAAGTATAGTCGGTCTTTTTCGTCACGTACGATTTCTTGCTTTCGATTACCCCGATTGTACACGTGAATAATGTCTCCTACAAAAAACGGTTCTTTTCTCATAGCCAACATTATCTCGTAGAAGTCTAACTTCCACAATGAATAGATGTTGATAAGTGTAACTGCAAAAATATAAATATTTTCCTGCCTGTAGAAGTCAGACTTCTACAGAGGGTGCTTAGTGAAGGTGTTCCCGGTCCCTCATGGTGTGGTGGAAGTAGCGGTAGATGTAGTTGAAGCAGGGTCTTCAACAAGTACTGTGCGGGTGGCGGTGCCGGTATTCCCCGCCTGGTCGGTGGCGAAAAAGGTCAGGGTGTTGGTTGAAGAGATTCCGGTGTCTAGGAAAAGAGAGGACGGGTCGGTAGAGGTGGCTCCGTTGAGAGAGATTGTGTAACCAAGGTTGTTGTTGACGTTGTCGGTGACGGAGGCGCCGAGGTCGGTATAGATGTCGCCCACATTCACTGTGGCGGGATTGTTGCCGTTTAGAGTGATGACGGGGGCTTCGGTGTCGGGAGTGGTGGTGGAGGTGGTGGTGGA
>JBBTTL010000020.1:0-1173 GCA_038064275.1 Patescibacteria group bacterium
TTTTCTTTATACTCTATACTTAATGCTATATACTTAATACTAATCAAGTATGCCAAGCAAAGACGACATCACCTATTTTGCCGAAGTTGACTTTAGAAATACCAGGACCCGCTTTGGTATCAAGCGCGGAGACCGCCCGCGCCATATGTACATTGTCGGCAAGACCGGTATGGGCAAATCAACCCTGCTTGAAAATCTGGTCGTGCAAGACATCCAGAACGGGGAAGGAGTGGCTGTTATAGACCCTCACGGGACGATGGCGGAAAGACTTCTTGATTATGTGCCTCCGCACCGCGTCAAAGATGTGATTTACTTCGCGCCCTTTGACGCCGATTACCCCATTTCGTTTAACGTTATGGAAGATGTCGGATATGACAAAAGGCATTTGGTCGCCAGCGGCCTGATGTCGACTTTCAAGAAAATTTGGGCTGACGCCTGGTCGGCTAAAATGGAGTACATTTTGAACAATATTCTTTTGGCGCTTTTGGAATATCCGGAATCCACATTGCTCGGAATCAATCGAATGCTTTCGGACAAGGATTACAGAAAAAAAGTTGCGGATAATATAAGCGACCCGTCCGTCAAGGCTTTTTGGACTGACGAGTTTGCCAAGCACAAAGACAGATATATGCAGGAAGCAGGGGCGGCTATTCAGAACAAAGTCGGGCAGTTCGTGTCCAATCCGATTATCAGGAATATTGTCGGACAGACCCATTCGTCTTTTGACATTCGCAAACTGATGGATGAGAAAAAAATTCTTATTATGAATCTCTCCAAAGGCCGGATGGGGGAGCAGAACTCAAATCTAATAGGTTCTATGCTCATAACCAAGATATATCTCGCCGCCATGTCGCGCGCCGACAAATTGCCGGCTGGACTCAATAATCTGCCGGATTTTTATTTTTACGTTGACGAGTTTCAATCATTCGCCAACGAATCGTTTCTTGGTATTTTGTCGGAGGCCAGAAAATATAAACTAAATCTGACCATAGCTCATCAATATATTGAACAAACGTCGGAAAAAGTGCGCTCCGCGGTTTTCGGCAATATCGGCACCACTATTTGCTTTAGGGTCGGTCCGCTGGACGCGAAATTAATGGAGAAAATTTTTGCGCCGGTTTTTTTTCTTGAAGATCTGACAAATCTCGATTTTTCCCAAATTTATATTACTCT
>JBBTTL010000021.1:0-6337 GCA_038064275.1 Patescibacteria group bacterium
GCGCGCTTGCCGCGCCAGTGCTTGAATCCGTCTTCGGAATATCGCGGGATAATGTGGATGTGCGTGTGAAAAACGAGTTGACCGGCGGCGGGGTCGTTGTTCATGCCGATGTTTATGCCGTCCGCCGAGACGGCTTTTTTTACGGCGACAGCGAGTTTTTTAATGACAGGCGCCATACGCGCGAACACTTCGTCGGTTATTTTATATAAATTAACAAAATGCTTTTTGGGGATAAGGAGGGCGTGACCTGAGTTGATGGGCTTAATATCAAGAAAGGCGAAAAATTCTTCGTCTTCGTATATTTTCGCGCTTGGAATTTTTCCCGAAGAAATTTTGCAGAAAATGCAGCTGAGGTCTTTCATAACGAAATTATATCATAATCGCGTGGTATAATTTCAATCAATGGACAGTTACAAAATCTCGGAAATATTACCCGTTGCCGCTCAGAATGAATTGACCGGTTTTGACCCGCTGACCCAAAAACTTCTCCACAATCGCGGTATTGCCACTCGTCAGGCGGCGGAGAAATTTTTAAACCCCGATTACGAAAGAGATTGCTATGACCCGTTTTTAATCCTTAATATGGACAGGGCGGTGGAGCGAATTCTCCGGGCCATAGATGGCAGTGAAAAAATTGTCGTGTACGGCGATTACGATTGCGACGGCATTCCCGGTTCGGTCATTCTCCACGACTTTTTTAAAAAAATCGGCTATAAAAATTTTTCAAATTATATTCCACATCGGCACAAGGAAGGATACGGACTGAACACCGACGCTGTCGACGAATTTGCAAAAAGCAGTACGGCGCTTCTTATTACCGTTGATTGCGGCATTACCGACGTGGAAGAGGTGAAACACGCGCAGTCGCTCGGCATTGACGTCATCATCACCGACCATCACTTACCTGCCCGCCGAAGCCATCGCCCTGCCGAAGCCATCGGTGAAGCGCGGGTCGGCGCAAGCGGGCCGCAGGAAACACTACCGCCTGCGTACGCTATTCTAAATTCAAAACAGAAAGGCGATACTTATCCGGACAAAATGCTCTGTGGCGCCGGCGTGGCCTTTAAACTGGTGCAGGGGCTCATTAAAAAGAAAGGCAAGGAATGGGGAATAAAAGACGGTTGGGAAAAATGGCTTTTGGATATGGCCGGGCTTGCCACCATTGCCGATTTGGTCCCGCTCCAAAATGAAAATCGCACTCTTGCTTACTATGGGTTGAAAGTTTTGCGCAAATCTCCGCGTGTTGGCTTGCAAAAACTTCTCCGCAAGATGAATGTCAACCAAAGAGAATTAACCGAGGGGGACGTGGCTTTTATGATTGCCCCGAGAATAAATGCCGCCTCGCGGATGGATATTCCGCACGAAGCCTTTCGGCTGCTTTCAACAGAAGACGAGAACGTTGCCGACGAACTCTCGGACCATCTTCACAATTTAAATGACGAGAGAAAAGGATTGGTGGCCTCTATGGTGCGTGAAGCGAAAACGCACATGGAAGCGCGCGAGATGCGGGAGGTGATTGTCATCGGCAATCCCAAATGGCGGCCGGGAGTGTTGGGGCTTTTGGCCTCGCGACTGGTTGAAGATTACCGGAGGCCGGCTTTTGTCTGGGGGCGCGGAGAGGAGATTGAACTTAAGGGCTCATGCCGTTCGGATGGCACGGTTAATATGGTGGAAATGATGAACGGCGTTTCAGAGGGACTTTTTTTAAATGTCGGCGGGCACGAGTTCTCCGGCGGTTTTTCCGTTTCTCGCGAAAAAGTGCACCTTTTGGAAGACGAGCTTGTTTTGGTTTACCAAAAAATTAGACTGGCGGAAACGTCAATCCCGAAAATTTTAATAGATTGCGCGCTTTCGCTTGATGAAATAAATAGCGAGACTTACCGAAAAATTGAAAAGCTGGCCCCGTTTGGCATCGGCAATCCCAAGCCGACATTTTTATTCAATAATGTAGAAATAGAGGAAGTGAAAAATTTCGGCAAAGAAAAAAATCATTTGGAATTGATTTTTAAAAATTCCCGAGGCGAGAAAGTTTCCGCCATCGGGTTTTTTACCAGCGCAAACGATTTTAAAAAAGAAATTATTGCCGGTACCACTACAAATTTAATTGCCACATTTGAAAAATCGTTTTTCAGGAACCGCGCGGAGCTAAGGTTGCGAATTGTTGATATACTCTAAATAATGAAATCTCAAATTTTAATCTACGCCGACGGCAGTTCACTTGGAAATCCCGGACCGGGAGGGTGGGGCGCCGTCGTGGTTTACCACGACGATAAATTAAAAATTAAAAGTGTAAAATTAAAAGTAAGAGAGTTGGGAGGGGGAGAGAAACACACGACCAACAACAGAATGGAATTGACCGCGGCGATTGAGGCCATTAAAACAATTAACAATTTACACTTAATAAGTAACAAAATAATTCTCCGTACGGATTCAAGGTACGTTATAAATGGAATAACCAAATGGATAAAAAGATGGCAGAAATCTGGGTGGATTGGAAAGAATAAAAAGCCGATTTTAAATCAAGATTTGTGGGTGAAGCTCTCTAAAATCTCCAAAAATAAAAATATAAAATGGGAACATGTGCACGGGCATACCGGTATTGCCGGCAACGAGCGGGCCGATTTCATTGCCACCCTGTGCGCCAAAGAGAGACAATTTAAAACACAAAAATTTTTTGACGGGCCGCTAGCCAAGTACCCGTTTGATATTTTAAGCGTCAAAGAACCTAAAAAGAAAAGTGTTTCAAAAAATAGACCGTCTGGAAAAAAGGCATACTCGTATTTATCATTTGTCAGCGGAGTTTTAATGCGCCACAGTACTTGGCCTGAATGTGAAAAAAGAGTCAAGGGCGTTTCCGGGGCAAAATTTAAGAAAGCTTTCTCCGGGGAAGACGAGGAAAATATAATTCGTGAATGGAATCTTAAGTAGCACTAGAGTTTACTTTTTTGTTTTCGTCCTCAGTTTCACGCTGGGCGTGGCCGCTCGTTCGGTTTTTCAATTTCCGTTCTCGTTTTCATTCCTCCTTCTTTTTTTGTCATTCCTCCCCCTCTCTTTATTTTTTGTCACCCGGGCCAAAGAAGTTTTTCTGGTTACGTTGTGCATATTAGGCCTTGTGGCGGGAGTTACCCGTTTTTCCATCGCGGCAGAGAGCGGAAGAGCAACTTTAATTGAAAAACATTTAGGGGAAGAAATGCGGTTTGGGGCGCTGATTGTTGAGGAACCCGACGAGCGCGACCAGACTGCAAAGATTACCGTGCGGGCAAAAAATATTTTTAGGGCCGGAGAAAAGATGCCGATTGATACGAAAATATTACTGACCGTGTCGCGATATCCCGAATATAATTACGGCGACGAGGTTACCGTCTCGGGTCGAATTACAAAACCAAAAGCATTTGCCGATGAAAATACAGGACGCACATTTGACTACCCATCATATCTTTCGGCCAAAGGAATTTATTATGAAATGTTTCGCCCGTCAGTTTCGCTTGCGGCAGAAGGGCGCGGGAATCCCGTCCGCTCCGCGCTCTTTTCTCTCAAAAAGAATTTTATTCAAAATATTTCCGAGCGTATCCAGGAGCCCGAAAGCTCGCTTCTTTCAGGTCTAGTGGTCGGGGCCAAACAGTCGCTGGGCTCCGACCTCCTGGACCAGTTTCGCAGAGTCGGCATAATTCATATTGTGGTTCTCTCGGGCTACAATATTACCATTATCGCCGATTCCATATTGAAGTTTTTTTCATTTTTCTGGCCTCTTTTTTCGGTGGCTCTGGCATCAATAAGCATTGTTCTCTTTGCCATTATGGTCGGAGGCAGCGCCACCGTGGTGAGAGCTACCATCATGGCTCTTCTTGTCATTTTGGCCCGTCGGACTGGAAGGGTCTACGATGTTACCACCGCCCTTTTTCTTGCCGGATTTTTGATGTTGCTTCAGAATCCGAAGATTTTGGCTTTTGACCCGTCTTTTCAGCTTAGCTTTCTTGCCACTGTCGGACTGATTTATTTTTCTCCGCTTTTTGAAAAACACCTCCGCTTTATGCCCGAACGTTTTGGAATTCGCGATGTTGCCATTGCCACTGTTTCCACCCAGATTTTTGTCCTGCCGGTCCTTATTTACATGATGGGGGAGGTGAGCATAGTGGCTCTGCCGGTTAATCTCTTGGTGCTTTTGTTTATTCCGGCCACCATGCTTTTCGGATTCCTGACGGGATTGCTGGGATTTTTATCAAGCGCCCTTTCAATGCCGTTCGCTTTTATTTCAGGGGCCCTGCTTTCTTACGAACTGGGCATTGCTGATATGTTCGCGCGACTGCCGTTCGCCTCCGTTACAGTTCCCGAGGTGTCTCTCTTGTTTGTATTTTTTGTATACGCAATTTATGCTTTGTTTATTTACTGGTATTATACAAAAGCAATAAAATTAAAAGCGCAAAAGTAAAAATTCAAAAGAAAGATAATGTACAAAATATACGAATATCAGTATCTGTTTTCAACTTTTAGCTTTGAATTTTAAATTATTTTATGGAACGCTTAAGAAAAAACGCAAAACTTTATACCCTCGGTCTGCTTTTCATCACCAATCTTTTTATTTGGCACGCTGTCGTTACCGAAGAATCAAGGACGAAACTGACGACGGCCTTTCTTGACGTCGGGCAGGGCGATTCTATTTTTATTGAGGCCCCGAACGGCAATCAGATTTTGATTGACGGCGGTCCGGGAAAATCCACCCTTCGGGAGATTGGCAAACTGATGCCTTATTATGACCGGTCAATTGATATGCTCATCGTTACCAATCCGGATAAAGACCACTTCGCCGGTTTTATTGACGTGCTTAGGCGCTATCACGTGGAGGGGGTGCTTCTACCCGGAACAATTTCCGGTACTGCCGTCTACAAAGAATTTGAAAAAATAATTAAAGAGAAGGGGGTGAAAAAAATATTGGCCCGACGCGGAATGAACATTGATTTGGGCGACGGGGTAAGTCTTAGTATTTTATTTCCAGACCGCGATGTTTCAAATTGGAAGACAAATGACGGGTCGGTGGTGACTCGGCTTTCTTACGGCGAGAAGTCTTTTCTTTTTATGGGCGATAGCACCGTTAAAACTGAGGGAATCATTATTTTTAAAAATAGCGCCGGACTTAAAAGCGATGTTTTGAAACTGGGACACCACGGCTCGCGCACCTCAACCTCGGCCGCCCTTTTGGGCTACGCCAACCCGTCATACGCGATTATTTCAGCCGGACGGAACAATTCCTACGGCCATCCGCACAAGGAAGTGCTTGCCCTTTTGGAGAAATTTAAAATCCCCCATCTGATAACTTATGAAGAAGGGACGATTGTATTTGAAACGGACGGAGAACAACTAAATCGCCAAAGTTTTTAAGTAGAGTCGGTATTCGCATAACTAAGTATAATTGGTGTAAGTGATAATATATATAATCCTCTTACCTAACTTTACGCTATAGCGTTTTTTAAGGTAAAAGTGATTAGTTATTTAATTGCCTGATTCATTCTAAGTCTTAAGATTAAAAAGCTTTTGCAGTTCGGAGTCGTTTTCAACACTGTCAGCTATGATATACAAAAGATCTTTACCAATTTTGAAGTCGGCTTTGAGTAATACTATGAGGTCTTCGCACGGGTAAGGGTATACCCACACGCTATCTTGTAACTTTACAAAACCAATGCTGTTAAGAGTTAGCCTGATTTTGTCTCTCAAACCCTTTCTTTTTTCCGGCACATCAAAAATTATTATACGCCACTTGCCGTCCCAGCGTTTCGGTTTTTTGATGTTGAAATTATATTCTTCCGCAAGCCGCAATCTAGCTTCGCCCTTCTCGGTTAATTTTACGAATGTCCCCCTGTCGGTTTTTCCAAAATATATATACCCTTTTTCTTTAAGATTGCCAATGGCATTGGAGACGACATATTTCGGGTCTTTTTTGCGCTTGCGTCCGCCGTCAAATATCTTGAGAGCTTGCAGCGCGTTCGGCGCGAGAACGGCAACACTTATTAATCCCGCAGCGAGAATAGTATTTAATACAATTTTTTGAACCCTTGCTCTTTTAATTTTTCCTTCTTGCGACATTAATGCTTAATACTGTTGATTATTATTTAAGTCTACCTTATTTTACGCTATAGCGTAAAGTTAGGTAAGGTGATAGTGGAATAATATGGTGAAATGAAAAAATTCAACAATCGCACAACAGTCACCCATGAAGAAGGCACGATTGTGTTTGAAACGGACGGAGAGGTAATTCAAAGACACTAGGTTGACAAAACACACAAATAATGTATAGTAAAAGACAGAAAAAAGACCCCCCGAAACCCCCACGCACACAGAGAGG
>JBBTTL010000022.1:0-3515 GCA_038064275.1 Patescibacteria group bacterium
ACCCGGATTTGAAGCTTGAGAAGCTTCCGTCCTAACCGTTAGACGATAGGGCCGTTAAATTAGTTGCTAGTCTATAGTCATTAGTTTATTAGCACAAGTTTAAGGTTTAAACCAACTACCACCTACAAACTACCAACTATAAACTATTTTCCCTGCCACTCCCCGTCCTGCCTGACCAAAAGTAGTTCTTTTTTGTCCGGCTCGGACATTATTTCTTCAACAATGCGCTCCATGCGCATTGATTGCGACCCTTTCACTAAAATGGCGTCACCTTTTTCCATCACTCCTTCTACGAATTTTCCCGCCTCGTAGGCATCTTCAAACTGAAATACATTTTTTTCAGACAAACCGGCAATTAATGCTCCCTCGGCAATACCGCGCGCGCGTATGCCGACTGTTACCAACATGTCACAGGTGCCGGCCGAGAGCTTCCCGATTTCTTTATGCGCCCCTTCCGAATTTCTGCCAAGCTCAAGCATGTCCCCCAAGACGACAATCTTTTTGCCGGAAACGCGCAGGTCATTGAATGCCCGGAGGGCTTCTTCCGCCGCCACCGGTGAAGAATTATATGTATCGTCAACAATAACCGTATTTTTCAGCCCTGGAATTATACGCAGGCGCCCCGGCGGCGGCTGGTGTTTCAAAAGGGCGTCAATTCCGGAAAGCAGATTGATACCGAGCTCCTTTCCGACCAGAAGTGCCGGCAGGCTGGCATACACGGAAGAGTTGCCGAGGGCGCCCAAAATGCGCACCGGTACGCTGTTGCCTTCATAAGAAATTTTATAAGTCATACCAAGCGGAGTGCCGGTCTCGTCATACATTATTTGCGAATTGGAAACCGACATGGTGGCTTTTTCGTTGAAACCGCAAGTAAGCGCGCGGGCTTTAGTTTTCGCCCTCTGCAACATGGAATCCGCGTCATCTTGATTAAGAATTAGCAGTCCGTCTGGCTTGAGCATTTCCACCACTTTGCCGTCTTCGTCAATAAGTTCCTCTCTGTCTTTAAAAAATTCAATATGAGCCGGGGTCTGGCCGAACATGGTAATGACTGAAATGTCGGGCTTTAACCACGAGACAATTTTTTTAATATCCCCCGGTCGGTCGGCCCCCGCCTCAAGCACCAGATATTTCGGATAAGGAATATTAAATGTTATAAGTTCCAACCCGCTCAAAATATTTGTCGTCCAAGTAAAAGGATTCTTCCCGGCGTTTTTAAGCCCCAATATGGCAAGGGGTATGCCCAGTTCGCTGTTGTAGCTTTTCGGGCTTCTCCATGCGAAATGAGCCGATTTTATGATTGTGTAAATCGCTTCTTTGGTGGAAGTTTTGCCGACACTTCCGGCTACCGCGATAATCTTCGGCTTGTACTTGCGCAATACAATCTTAGCTAAAAAAACAAGAATGAATACTAAAGTGTTTTTTAAAATATTTTTTAGCATCTTGTTATTGGTTGTTAGTTATTGGTCTATCGGTCCGGCGGAATTTCATAATAGTTAAGAAGAAATTTGGTAAGGCGGATGAAAGGACTGGTTAAGGTATGCGAAGCGAATGTGGCCCCATTTTTCGGATTCACGGTATACAGAAAAATTAAAAACTTGGGGTCATAGGCCGGGAAATACCCGAAAAACGAATGCAGATATCTGTCATCGTAATAACTTTTGCCGTCCGGATTAACCATCTGGGCGGTTCCGGTTTTGGCGGCAACGCTATATTCGGGAATTTTAACCGTTCCTCCCAAGAGGGCTTTGTCCACCACTTCCACCAGCATTCTGGTGATTTCTTCTGACGTTTTTTTGCTGATTACTTGTTTGCCTTCCACGCCAAACTCCGGTTTTCGCGACAAGCCGCTCTTATACTTTATTGTATCAATTAAATGCGGATCTATAAGCAGGCCTCCGTTTCCAAGCGCAGAGAGAGCCCGCACTGTTCCGACAGGGGTCATTGCAATGCCTTGGCCGAACGCAGCTGTGGCATATTCCACATCACGAGTACTTTGTAAATTTTTGATTAAGCCAGAGGTCTCGCTCGGCAAATCAATGCCGGTTTCCTCCCCAAGGCCATAGGCAATCATATAGTTTCTGAAACGCTCTCTGCCAAGCTTTTGCATGACAAAAACCATGCCGGTATTGAGCGACTGGTTTAACACTTCTTGCATCGGTACAACACCTCTTCCTTTTTCATCAAAATTTTTTATTTTTGCGCCGTTTAATTCCACGAAGCCCTTATCGTTATATGTCGTTTTGGCGGTTACCGCGCCGGCGTCAAGTCCTGCCGCCATGACGAGCGGTTTTATGATTGAACCCCATTCGTAGACACTTTCAACCAACGGATTATTCAACACATTTGAATTTTTGACATCCTTCAAATTGTTGGGGTCAAACGTCGGCAATACTTCCATGGCGTACACGGCCCCGGAAACAGGATTGATAATTATGCCGCCGACTAAATCTGGGTTCCATGTTTTCATTATGTCCGCCAGTTCATCGTGCAGGGTTTTTTCTACCACCGGTTCTATGGTGAGAATTAGGTCCCCCTCCCGCTTTTCTCCGTCAAAAATGGTGTTGCCTAAATTTGAAAATATTTCAGCAAAAAAATTTACATTTAAACTATTGTTATTTCTCGCTAAAACGTCTTCATAATAGCGCTCAAGGCCTGATTGTCCGGCAAACTGATTTTCATTGCTATAGCCGACAAAGCCGATAATGCGCGCGGCCACATTGCTTGACGGATAAAACCTCCACTTCTCTTTATAAACGCTTATTCCCTTAAATGGCAGGGTGTTTATTTTGTCAGCTTGTTCCCGTGTCAGGCGATGGGCAATTTCCTCATATGGGTCGCTTTTTTTATTCGCTTTATCAAGAAAATCCTGCCACGGGGTCGGGGCTATGGAATTAATGGCTTCGTAAACTTTTTCTGGTTCAGTTATAAGCTTGGGATTTATAGCAATGACAAAACCCGACCCAAGAGTTGCCGCGGACGCAAGCTCTCCGCTTTTTTCTTTAAAAAATATCGCCCCTCGTTCAAAAATGTGAGACGAGGGGGTGCTGTACTGCCTGTCGGCAAGGGCGCTATATTCTTCTCCATGAATAACCTGGATAAAAAACAGCTTCCCAAGAACCATTAACGCAAAAAAGGAAATAAAAAAAGAAAGAATCCTGATACGACTAAAAACTCTAGTTTTCATCAGCTCTTAAGGAGAGCGCCACGGCGCCACCCCTGCGCGACGTAAAAACTTGGGCTGTTGCCTCTTTAAAGCCTAAACTATGAGCCAGTTCGGGCGTGATTTTACTTGATAAATCCAAATACTTCACCTCCAAAATCCCTATTTTTCCTTCTAGGTCTCTGGCGCTTACTTCAATGTCATCGCGCACGACGGCGCTGAAAATAATGGCTCCAATCAAATAACTGTAGGTGATAAGTATAAGCCCCAGCCCAAAGCTAAGTATGTAAAATAATTTCTTTTTGGTGTGATTTCCCAGTATCTCGTTATTCAATTGTAAGATTCTATCTGTCAT
>JBBTTL010000022.1:3615-5000 GCA_038064275.1 Patescibacteria group bacterium
CTTTGCGCTTCTTCCACGCGGATTTCTCTCAATTTCTTCGGACGACGGAACAATGGGCCTTTTTGTTAAAATTTTTATTTCGCTTTGAGCCGACATTTCTTTAAAAAATCTCTTTACAATCCTGTCTTCCAAACTATGAAAAGATATAACTGCAATTCTTCCTCCTTTCTTTAGGTGCTCTACCCCCTCGCTTAATCCTTGCTTCAGCGCCCCGAGTTCGTCGTTTACCGCTATGCGGATTGCTTGAAACGTTTTAGTGGCTGGATGAATTTTTTTTCTTAATACAAAACTTGGTACTGCTTTTCTAACAATTTCTGCCAACTCGCTTGACGTTTTAATCTGCTTACTCTTTCTTTTGGTGGTAATTGCTCTTGCGATTCTCGCCGAATATTTTTCATCTCCGTAGACCCTTAAGATTTCCGAAATATTTTCTTCATCCCATTCGTTGACAATTTCGTAGGCCGTAAACAATTGTTCCGATTTTTCGCCGAGAGTCATTTTAAGCGGTTCGTCCTTTTTGAATGAGAATCCCCTGCCGGAACTTTCTAAGTGATATGAGCTGATTCCCAAATCAAGCAAAATTTTATCAACCTTGGCGATTTTCAATTTCGCAAGTATGTCTCCAAGATTCCTAAAATTGCCGCAAACAAGATTCAGTTTTCCCTTAAAACCGGAAAGTGTTTTCCGAGAACGCAAAATCGCCTCTTCGTCCAAATCTATGCCGACAAGCGTTCCCCTCTTGCCAATCCTCTCTGCGAGCGCCGCCGCGTGCCCGCCGGCGCCCAGTGTTCCGTCAACGATTATTTCTCCGGGCCTGGGGTCAAGTCCGAATATTGCTTCGTGTAAAAGAACTGGTGTGTGGATAGCGGTTAGGCTATAGGCTTTAGGCTTTAGCAATTTCGAATCAGTCATTTATTTTTTTTGCCTAGTGCCTAACGCCTAGTGCCTAGTCAGAGCGCTCCGATCTCCCCCAATTTCTCCGCCAGGGCGTCAGCGTCTTTTTCAACGCGGCCTTTGTACTCGTTCCAAGCCTTCTCGTCCCAGACTTCAACCCTGGTGTGCACTCCGGCAAGCACCACCTTGTCTTTTAATCCCGCGAATTCTTTCAAAAATTCGGGAATCAGGATGCGGCCGGCGGAATCAATTTCCGCCTCCACCGCGCCGGAGAGAATAAAACGGTTGAACCCTCTTGTTCCCGCGGCCCCGATTGAAAGATGGGCCAGCTTCTCGGCAACCTTTTGCCACTCTTTGAGCGGATAGAGGAACAAACAGTTATCAAGCCCGTTGGTAATGACTACTCGCCTGCCCAGCTCTTTGCGAAATCTGGCCGGAAGCGATAATCGTTTTTTGGGGTCAAGGGTGTGTGAATATTGGCCTATGAGCAT
>JBBTTL010000023.1:0-2931 GCA_038064275.1 Patescibacteria group bacterium
GTCCGCCCGGATGATACGTTCGGACGGGTCGGGCGGGTAGGGCACACGAATGTAGGTACGAATAATACGAATGGCTACAAATAAGAACGGGTGTATGGAATTTTACTCGCCGATTGTTGCCGAACGAGTTATACTATAAACAGTGCATGCTAACGACAGCGAATTTAAAGTAGAGCTAACCCGTTTTTAATTTTGAGTTTTTAGTTTTAAATTTTTTATCATGGACTATAAAAAAGAAGTTGAAGAGTTAATCAATACTGTTGTTAAAGAAGGGGGTTCTGATATTCATATTTCAGCCGGCCGGCCGCCTGCGGTTCGGGTGTCCGGAGAGCTTATCACACTCACGCGCCGAGAGCCCCTTACCAAAGATGAAGCGGCAGGTGTTCTAAAGGAACTGCTGACTGCCGAAAAGTTCAAAACTTTTTTGAGCGAACAGGAAATTGATTTCTCTTACAGCTATAAAGACATAGCCCGCCTAAGGGGCAACGCTTTTTTCCACAGCGGGGCAATTGGAATTTCCATGAGGCTTATCCCCAAAACCAGAAACCTCAAAGAACTTAATTTGCCGCAGATACTGGAAAATTTTGCCGCCAAAAAGCAGGGGTTCTTTCTGGTTGTCGGACCGGTGGGACAGGGAAAGTCAAGCACCTTGGCGGCCATGATTAATCTAATCAATAATGAACGCAAAGAGCACATTGTTACGGTTGAAGACCCGATTGAATATATTTTTGAGCCCAATAAATCCCTTATTGACCAGCGGGAAGTCGGCATTGATACCAAGGATTTTCATACTGCGCTCAAGCAAGCCTTCCGCCAGGATGTGGATGTTATTATGATAGGCGAGATGCGCAATCCTGAAACCATGTCCACGGCGGTTACGGCGGCAGAAACCGGACATTTGGTATTTTCCACCCTCCATACCAACAACGCTTCGCAGACAATTGACCGGATTATAGATTCATTTCCCGGCGCCCAGCAAGATCAGATCAGACTACAACTGGCCAGCTCGCTTTTGGGAATATTCTCCCAGCGTCTCATAAAACGCATTTCCGGCGGGCTTATTCCGGCTTATGAACTTTTGATAAACAATAACGCCGTCTCAAACTTGATTCGCGAGAAAAAAACGCAAGAGATAGACGTGGTTATTGAAACGGGTTCGGAATCCGGCATGGTTGATATGAACCGGTCTTTGGTAGATTTGGTTAGGCGCGGTGAAATCAGCATAGAAGACGCGTACGCCAATTCCTTAAATCCAAAAGGGTTGGATAGACTTATATAAATTAAAAATTAAAAGCGAAAAATGTAAAATAAGTGGAATTAAGAACGAAAAACGCAAAACAAAATTTTCTTTTTAATTTTTAGCTTTAAATTTTAAATTTGCAAAATGGTATTCAAATACAAATCAATTGATAAAGACGGGTCTGAGAAAGAAGGCACTATTGACGCGGCAAATCGCGACTTGGCCATTGCGGCCCTTCAGCGCCGGGGCATGGTCATCGTCTCAATCAACGAAGAAGACGACAAGCCGTTTTTAGAACGGAACATTTCCTTTTTTGGCAGAGTGTCGCAAAAAGAGATTGTTATTTTGTCGCGCCAAATTTCCACGCTCTTTGAAGCCCAGGTTTCAGCCGTAAAGACGTTCCGGCTTTTGGGCACCGAATCGGGCAATTTGATACTTCACAAAAAACTCGCAGAGATAGCGGACGACGTCCAGTCGGGAGTGCCGATTTCAGGGGCCATGGGAAAACACTCCGACCTTTTTTCTTCCTTTTACGTAAACATGGTTCGGGCCGGAGAAGAATCGGGGAAATTAAACGAGACTTTTGCCTATTTGGCGGATTACCTTGACCGTTCATATGAGCTGGCTTCAAAAACAAAGAACGCCTTGATTTATCCGATTTTTGTCATCATCACTTTCATTACGGTGATGATTCTCATGCTGACACTGGTTATTCCCAGGCTCTCGTCAATTATCACCGAGTCTGGCCAGGAAATTCCCTTGTACACAAAAATTGTGCTTGCCATTAGTCAGTTCCTGGTTGATTACGGCCTCTTCCTTTTGATTTTTGTCGTTATTGGCATATTTTATCTCTTGCGATTTCAGAAACAGGAGGGAGGGGCAAGGTACTTTGACAACCTAAAACTAACTATCCCGTATATTTCCGATTTGTATAAAAAACTTTATCTTTCGCGCATTGCCGACAACATGGACACGATGCTTACATCGGGCATTTCTATGGTCAGGGCCATTGAAATTACCGGAACTGTCGTTGACAACAAAATTTATGAAGATATTTTGAAAGATGTCGTGGGTTTGGTGAAAAGCGGAAGTTCTATGTCAGAAGCATTTTCAAGATATCCGGAACAAATTCCTTCAATAATGATTCAGATGATTAAGGTTGGCGAGGAGACCGGCGAGCTCGGCTATATTTTGAAAACTCTGGCCAAGTTCTACAAGCGCGAAGTGGAGACATCTGTTGACACGCTGGTGGGACTTATAGAGCCGGTGATGATTATTTCTCTCGGTCTTGGGGTCGGCTTTCTTCTTACATCAATTTTGGTGCCGATATACAACATTGCGGGGGGCATCTAAGGGTAGTTGTTAGTTTGTAGGAGTTAGGAATTAGAGGAACGCGAGTTCTAGGCGCTTAATCTAACTTCCTAATTCCTATCACCTAATTCCTTTTTACATACCGTTATCCCCAAAACGATTTCTGCAAAAGAAAAGAGAGTGATATAATAACGTTTAATTGACGAACTCGGATTCGCAATTAATAATGAAACACAACCGTTCACACCCGACGCTCTCTCTCCCTCTCTCGCTCGTCTTTGCCCTTATTCTGGCGGGCCTTCTCTTAGTCCCCTCTGCCGCAAAAGCCGGCTTCTTTGACGATTTCCGAGCAGACGCTTTTACGAGCGTTTCAACCATCA
>JBBTTL010000024.1:0-4621 GCA_038064275.1 Patescibacteria group bacterium
TGACCCCGTAACGACTTGCGTTGAAAAACACGCAGACTCATGTGTTGAGGAATCGTTTCGCAGAAAACGACAGCACGCATGAGTAAAACGCAGCCCTCCCGAACATTTTTAATGTTTTAAGGGAAGAAGGTATAGTCTACACTCCTAGAAATAGGGGATAATATTCGCAGTCACTCGTATCATTCGAATCAATTCGTACATTGGTATCGAGTACGAGCAAAGCGAGTATGTGACGAGAGGACCGGAGTGAACTGACCTCTGGTGTATCGGCTGTCGCGCCCGCGGCATCGCCGAGTAGCTATGTCGGGAATGGATAACCGCTGAAAGCATCTAAGCGGGAAGCCAGCTTCAAGATAAGGAATCGTTTGAGGGTCGTGAGAGATTATCACGTTGATAGGCTTTAGGTGTACGCACAGTAATGTGTTTAGCCGAGAAGTACTAATTACCCGATTCCTATTAGGAAATTTGAAAACCACAAGGCGCGCAAGCGTCAAGGTGCCCAGCCCTAGTTTTGTTGATTAATCTATCTACTTAATTTACGAAACAAACAATCGTGATGTTGATAGAGGATTGATTGATAAAACTAGGGCTGTGGCATATTGCAAAACTAGCTCAAAAAACGTATAAATTTAGTGGGGGGCTTCATGCCTCGCCAATCCGCACAATAGATTGCGCGTATCGGCGAGGCATGAGAGTGTTTTGGCGTCTGTTTGGTATCCTCCCGAGTTTCTGCCGAGAACGAATCGAGGTGGCCATGGCTGTCCTTACGGGGCGGGTGGTGCTTAAAAAAGCAACATTCTCGAGGTGGTCAAGGAGAAGGGGGTTGTCATCTGGGAGCCGGTTGGCGTTGAAAGGATGTACAAGGTCAAACAGACGACCAAAACATTTTTTGTCCCAAAAATTTAGGAGTTCTTTCTCATTCTTGAGGGTGTTTCGGGGCCATGTAGCTCAGTTGGCTTGCCCGCCCAAGTTTTGCTTCGCAAAATTTTGGCGGGTGAAGTTCAAATCTAGTCATGACTACCAAAACACCCTCGTCGCTCGCCTTCGGGTTGGGCGTTTTCATCTGGTTCCGCTTGAAATCAAAGGTGGAATATTTCGTTCTGGTGGTTCAGTATAAGGGCAACACCTCTTCCCATTCCGAACAGAGAAGTTAAGCCTTACTACAGCGATGATACTCGTTTATTCGGGAAAAGTAGCTACCGCCGGTACAAAGTATTTGACTGGTTTCTAATGGGGCCAGGTTAAAGTGTTCAACAAAAAAAGCGCCCCGCTTTCAGCAGGACGCTTTTTTTGTTATTATTTTCATATGGGTTGGTCTACCAAACGGCAGTTACTAATCGTTTTTATTCTTTTGGCGACATTTCTTGCCGCCCTGGCGTTTTTTGCGCTACCTTATATTTTAAAAGCACCGACCTGTTCAGACAAAAAACAAAACGGCGGTGAGTCGGGGATTGATTGCGGCGGCCCTTGTGTGAAATTGTGTTTATCGCAAGTGAATGATTTGAAAGTCATTTGGCAGCGCGCATTCAAGGTGACAAGCGGCGCATACGACGTGCTAGCTTATGTTACTAATCAAAACTACGACGCGGGCATAAAAAAGATTATTTATAAATTCAGCCTCTATGACGCGGGAAATTTACTGGTAGCCGAGCGCGTCGGCAAAACCTTCATTACTCCGAATGGCAAGTTCGCAATTTTTGAAGGAGGCATACGCACAGGGGAACGAGCGCCGAAACGCACATTTTTTGAATTTGTGGAAATTCCAGAGTGGGAGAAGGTTCCCGCCAAAGCAACATCGTTCTCGCTCGGCACGGAGAACATCAGACTTGAGGGCGCAAGCACAAACCCGCGCCTTTCAGTATCTATAACCAATAAGTCTATATACTCGCTTTCAAATGTAGAGGTGACAGCTATTCTTTATGACGGGCAAGACAACGCTTTGGCGGTAAGTAAAACCACACTGGATACTCTTCTCAAGGATTCAACCGAGACGGCGGTTTTCACCTGGATTTTGCCTTTTGAAAAACCGCCCACTAGAATAGAGATTATTCCGCGCGCGGATGTTTTCTCCATACGTTTTTAATTTTCTCAATGTTTGAATCGCTTTGCTACAATGCTTACCTTATTAGAAATTAAGTGAAATATCGGCTATTAAGTGTTTAATAATATTCTAAAAAAAGATAACTCGTTTGGTTTATTTCGAGGCCCTTCTAACAGGGTTGACTGGATTTTATTTTTGTCTGTAATTCCGATTATCGGCGCGGGGCTCGTTACCATGAATTCATTTTCGCCCGACAATCATTTTTTTGACCGCCAAATGGTTTGGGCCGGTATTTCACTTCTGGCGCTTTTGAGTCTTTCATTTCTTGATTTTAGGTTTTTGCGCAGAACGGATATTTTGGTCGGACTTTTTCTGTTTGGTGTTTTTATTCTGATTCTTCTTTTTGGCTTGGGGCATACCGCCAAGGGCGCGCGAAGCTGGTTTGATTTCGGCGGCCTGTCATTTCAGCCATCGGACCCAGTCAAACTCATTATTATTCTGATTCTGGCCAAATATTTCTCCCGTCGCCATATTGAAATTGCTAATTTGCGGCATATTTTTATTTCCGGACTCTACGCCCTGGTGCCGTTTGTGCTCGTTCTTTTAGAGCCAGATTTCGGCTCGGCCATGGTTATTTTTTTCTTGTGGCTTGGAATGATTGTCGTTTCCGGAATATCAAAAAAACACTTGCTATTCGTATTCATAATTGGAACAGTAAGTGCCATAATTCTTTGGTCTTTCGCTTTTGAGCCATATCAAAAAAAGCGGATTACGACATTTTTAAATCCCTTGACGGATATTCGCGGGTCCGGATACAACGCCTATCAGTCTACTATTGCGGTTGGTTCGGGAGAAATTTTTGGCAAAGGGGTGGGCTATGGCACACAGTCCCGCCTTAAGTTTTTGCCGGAGTATCAAACAGATTTTATTTTTGCGGCCTTTGCCGAGGAGTGGGGGCTTGCGGGAGTCTTGTTGCTTTTCTTTTTATACGGCGTACTGATATGGAGAATTTTAGCAAACGCTCTTTTGGGGGCAACCAATTTTGAAATGCTATACGGCATGGGGCTTGCCATTTTATTCACGATCCATTTCACCGTCAACGTCGGTATGAATATCGGGTTACTTCCGGTAACTGGCATTACTATTCCTTTCATGAGTTATGGCGGGTCGCATCTATTGACCGAGAGCGTAGGACTTGGAATCTTGATGGGTATGCGCAAATACAATCGTCCCTTGCATCGCGATGAGACAAAGAACGAATTTCTTGGAATTTAATTGTATAACGCGTATGTTTTTGCCCGCATTTTATCCACCGAAAATTCTTCAACGACCCTTTTTTTAAGATTAATCGCACAGAGCCGAGCGTACTCTTTTTCCTCAAGCATTTTTTTTATTCCTTCTGTCAGCGCCTCCTCACTGCTCGCCGGTACTAGAATCCCGAGATTTTTTTGAGAGATTATTTCAGGGACCCCCCCGACTTTCGTGGCTACTATTGGAATTTCAGCAAGCCCTGCTTCAAGTAACACATAACCGAAAGCTTCCGTTGTTGAGCTCAAGACAAAGACGTCAAGGGCTTTCAGGTAGCGCGCCCCGTGGTCCACGAATCCCTTGAGGGTTACCGTGTCTGCCAGATTTTTTTCTTTAATAATTCGCTCAAGATTTCCGCGCTCCTTGCCCTCGCCCAATATCACCAGCCGTATTGACGGAAAAGTAATCTTCAATTTTTCAACTGCGCCAATCAGGTACTTAAAACCCTTACTTTTGTGTAGTTCACCGATAGAGCCGATTACTAGCCCTATTGGGGTTCTCCCAAAAAGCAGTTCTTCCGCGGTTTGACGGAGGAGCAGTGTTTCCTTTTGAATGCCGTTGTAGGTGGTGCGAATTTTCTTTTTAAATAGAAAAAAAAGAGGCGTGGTGGTTTTGATATTATTTGATACTGCGCAAACAACATCGCACAAGAATATAATAAACGCATACAAAAGCCAAAAAATCGCCCTGGAAACAAACCCTCTTTCTTCGTTAAATGCCCAGCCATGAGCCGTAAAAATTATTTTTTTTACCCCTGCCATTTTGCCGGCAAGCGCTCCCAATCCGCCAATTTTCGCGCTATTAAGGTGGATAATGTCGGGAGATTCTTTTTTAAGAAGACGGACGAGCCCAAAGAATATTTTGATATCGTTTAAAAAATGCACATCGCGCCCTAATAAAGGGAGGGTTATTACTCTCATTTGTTCTTCTTTTAGTCTTTGTGCAAGAGCGCCATCGCCGCCTAAAACAACCGCTACCTCAAATTGTTCTTTGGGTAGCGCGCAAGCAAGGTCGTAAACATAGCGTTGCGCGCCACCCCAATTGCTTTTGGTTATCAGGTATAGGATTTTTTTCTTGCCATCGCGCATGACCCTAATTGTAACAGAATGTGGTTCAAAAACGTTTCATTTAATGCCTATGATTACGGCGGTTTTTGGTATAGTATTGGTTACAAAACCTGTCCTGTTAGAAGCCCGCCTGCCATCGCCTGATGCACAAATGTAAGTTATATAGATTGTAATGTAAATATGTCATTTTCTACAAAATACCACT
>JBBTTL010000025.1:0-9426 GCA_038064275.1 Patescibacteria group bacterium
TTTTTAATACGTTATATTATATCACATTAATTATCTGGTGAATGAACAGGAACAACTCTTTGACCAAGAAGAGCAAAACTACCAGGCGCCGGCGAACGTGTGCATGTACACAAGGATAACGCCTCCCGCCGCAAGTCCCAAATATGCAAATCGGCGAAATGTAACGCGCATTTTACGGTTCCCATAAAATCCTCCAAGCGGCGCAAGAATCGCCCACCCAACGAGCATATAAAGCGGCTGTACCCCCACATTGATTGCTTGCACAACGGCGGCAGGACCTAGAAGAAGCGCGTAACGAAGCACGGCCCCCGCGGTTTGGTCAACGACTTCATTTACAATATTAATCGCGAGATACAATCTTGGCACTCTGCCAATAACTTCAACTACTTGTCCGACATATAGCGGTCGCAGTACAAACAAGAAAACTACTGTGCCAATTCCGCCAAGGGCCATGTAAAAACTGCTCTGCCAATACGAGAGCAATTCTCCCGCCATTTTGAAAGCAATGATTCCGGCTGTGATTGAAAGTGACGCCATGAACATCTCTGCCCACAGCGAAAAAGGGGCGCGAAAAAACAAAGACCACCTCTCAAGAGACGCGCCTATCACACCGGTAAAAACAAGGAAAATACCCGCATACCCCAATGCATCTATATACTCCCCTAAAAAAATAGTACCGGCAATTGCCAAATATATCGGAATAAAGGCAAAAAATGGCACAACTATGTCCGGCTCGTGTACTGCCATCATGCGGTAGTAAGGAATAAGAAAAATTACCCAAAAGATACCGGCGGCAATGGCGAGCATTGCGGATTGAAATGGGACGGAAAAAACCGTTGCTCCTGCCGCATACCACGAAACACCCAAAAGGCCCGCGTATGCCACTCCGGTAAAAACGATAAGGGCCCCCATTTTCACGTCTCTTACCACCCGCCGTATGAGAACCACGTCAAGCAGGTTTGTAAGCGCGTAAAGCGCGGGAGGGATAAGCGCGATAAAAAACCAGTCCATATGCGGAATGC
The DNA here is from genome assembly GCA_038064275.1 of Patescibacteria group bacterium. GTDB lineage: Bacteria > Patescibacteriota > Minisyncoccia > Phycocordibacterales > VMEP01 > JAUYLU01. The sequence continues at coordinate 1,023 of JBBTTL010000025.1, forward strand.
GAGAATCGAACTCGCGTCCGATGCTTGGGAAGCACCAGTTTTACCACTAAACTAATTCCGCCTTACCAAACAACTTAACACGGCTTTGATGTCTGTGTAAATTAATTTCTTCGCTTCCAACAGGGCGAGTGACTATTTAAAATAATTTTTCACGTTTCTAAAAAATGCCGAAAACCAATTACCAGTCAAAGTATCGCTCCTCTTTTCTTCTTTTTGGTCAACCACCACTATCACCCCTTCCCCTTCCTTGGCAACCTTGAATTTTTCCCGTATGACTTCTTCGGTTCCCTTGTCGGTACCCAGTGCTTCAACACGACTGGCCAAATTGTTTTCTTTGGCGGTAAGTTCTGCCAGTTCGTTTTTCAAAACATTAAGCGTCTTTTCTGTCTCTCGATTCTTTAGCCAAAGCCCATAAGTACTATGGGCGATAAAAACAAAAGCAATGAAAAGAACGGCTAGAGTAATCTTGGAATAAAGAAAGTCACGGAGTTTTTTGCGGGCTTGAAATTCAATCATATTATGATATTATATACGAACCTCCTTATTCGGAACTATGCGCATATTATTTTGACTTTTACCTTTTAAATTTTAACTTTCTTCCCGTGCTTTTCAACCCAAAAAACAACAAAAGAATCAGGGTTTTCTGGACAGTAATCTGCGTTTTGGTAATTATCAGTATGGTTATCCTATATTTCCCGGCTGTATCTAGGTAATCATTGTCTCTTCTCGCCTCGCTGTAAAGAGTGGGCTAACCCCGCACCATTTTAAGAAAAACCTCTTGGGGAATGTTCACTTTCCCCCGCGAAAGCATTTTCTTCTTTCCCCTTTTTTGCTTTTCGCGGAGCTTCATTTTGCGTGTGATGTCTCCTCCGTAGAGATACCCTGTAACATCTTTTCTAAGAGCCTTTAAGGTCTGCGAAGAAAGAATCCGTCCCAGAGCCTTTCCTTGGATTTTAACGACAAAAAGCTGACGTGGCAGAACGGCGGCTAATTTCTCCACGCTCTCTGTCGCGGATTCCTCTACTCGGCGTTTTGAAACGACGCGTGAAAACGCGGACACAACCTCTTCGGCAACCAAAATATCAAGTCGCACCACATCGGCTTTTCGCATTTCGCTGAATTCATACGAAAGCGAGGCAAAGCCCGAGGAATTACTTTTCAATTCATCAAAAAAATTCCGCATAAGCTCCCGAAGTGGCATTAAGGCATTTATGGCTACTCTTTTTTCTCCAAAACTTTCAGTATCTCCAATTTCCGCCTCATGGTCATACAACATTTGAAGTATCGGGCTTAAATATTCAGGCGGGGTGATTATTTTCATTTTTACCCACGGCTCCCTGACTTCTTTGTAAGTACCATGATCCGGAAAAAGCGACGGCGAGTAAACCATTCCTTTCTTTCCATTCAAATATTCAACCTCATAGTTTATTGAGGGCGTCGTGATGATAATTGAAATGTTAAACTCTCTTTTTAGCCGCTCGGTAATTATTTCAAGGTGAAGCATCCCCAAAAATCCGGCGCGATATCCGCGCCCCAATACACCCGAAGACTCCTCTTCAAACGAAAAAGATGAATCGGAAAGCTTGAGGCGCTCTAGGGCCGTCTTAAGCGACGTAAAATCATCCTGACTCTCCGGATATATTGACGCCCACACCACCGGACGCGGATTTTGATATCCCGGAAGGGCGGGAAGTGGTTTTTTATTAAGCGTCACGGTATCGCCGACTGAAGCAATACCGGGTTTCTTGATTCCGGTGACAATGTAGCCGATTTCGCCCGCCCCTAAAGTTTCTTTGGCTTTCTTGTCCGGATTAAAAATGCCAACTTCAAGGGCGGTGCATTTTTCATTTGCCCCAAGAAGCCTCAATTCCTCGCCCCGCTTTACGGTACCATCAAGTATTCGGGTGTATAGAATAATCCCCTGGTGGTTGGAATATTCAAAATCAAAAATGAGGCCGCGGAAACTTTCTGTACCGGGCAATTCTTCGCGCGGGGCAGGAATTCGCTCCACTACTGCCTCCAAAAGCTTTTCCACATTCGCGCCAGTCCTGCCGGAAACTTCAATCACCGTTTCGTTTTTCACCCCCAGGAGTTTTGCCAACTCTTCTCTTGTATTTTTTATATCGGCAAGCGGAGAATCAATTTTGCTAACGACTGGAATTATGGTGAGCCCCAAATCACGCGCCATAGAAAGAGTGGTGAGCGTTTGGGCCTGTACTCCCTGCGTGGCATCAACAAGCAGAAGCGACCCCTCTACGGCCTGAAGGGCCCGTGACACTTCGTACGAGAAGTCTATGTGCCCCGGTGTGTCAATAAGATTTAGTGTGTAGTTGGTAGCGGGTAGTTGGTACTCCATCCGAACGGGAGTCATTTTTATGGTTATACCGCGCTCGCGCTCCAAATCCATTTTATCCAGCACCTGATCGCGCATTTTACGCGTTTCAATGGTATGGGTAAGTTCAAGAAGACGGTCGGCAAGCGTTGATTTGCCGTGGTCTATGTGAGCTATGATAGAAAAATTCCTAATGTGTTGTAAATCCATAAATACGGAGTTATTTTAACATGCTTTAGAAATGAAGGCAGCCTGACTGCCTTCATTAATCCTACTCGAAATCTTGGGTAAGCCATTTTCCTCCCATAATTACATCTCTAGCGAATGATTTAAATTCATCTGGTGACCCAAATATTTCTTCAAAAGTGCTCTTTTCAATAATTGGCGTGTGTCTCTCACCGCAGTAATCCGCCAAACTAGAAAACGGATATGCAATTGCCCATTTCCAGGCCATCTCAAAGTTGGCGGTTGCCCCATTGAGTCCGCCGAGTGGATAGAGTTCAAAAACGTTTTTCACCATAATGTATGCACTAACGTATCGCATATATTTATCGTTGGAAATCGTACGACTTTTGTAAGGTCCCTGGAAAATACTCCCCTTTTGGTCATATTTCTCATTAAAATGATTGGTCATGCTTTGGCCGATCTTTTGCATGAATGCGGTAATCCCCCCAGCACGTATTTCTTGAAGTAGGAGATGTATGTGGTTCGGCATGAGTGTATAGGCAACAATATTGGCAAGAGGCCTCCGAGGTGACCATGATTCTGGCCTGTGAAATAACCCCCCGGCCGATACAGGGTCGCGGTTCCAATTTTCGTCTAAGAACTCGTCATTCATGCAATAGAGAATGCGAAGAAAACGATACTTGTCCGATTCATCACCGGTAATCGGCAGTCCGCGGGCTCCGCGCTTCAACGTATGCACATATGATCCAACCGTAAATGGTTCTATTCTCATTTATAAAGCATACCACAATGAAGGCAGTCAGGCTGCCGTTATTTGATAGGGGGCCTTGGTGAGGTTGGGACTACTGCCTGTCCTAAAGTATCTCCTGTTCTGGGGCAATTGCGCGCGTTTTCCAAAACTTATGATGGAGCGACTGCCTAATTTCTTCAAGTTCACGGCTGCCTAAAAGTTTAAGCAAAATGAGTCCGACAAATATTCCCAAAAGTCCGCTCGCTAATCCTTGAAAAAATATTCCAAAAAATGTATTTATATTAAAAATCTTATCAAATACGTTAAGGAATTGGTAGGCGGTAAATCCCATGAAAAACGACGCCACAAAACTTTCAAAAAATGTCCTCTTAATTGAATTGTAAAGCCCCGGGGCCATATCTTTCTGGAAAATTTTGAAAAGAAGAATCATGTTGACGACTGAACCGATTGAGTAAGCAAGGGGCAACATCAGGGCTTCTGTCCCCGACACATCACTCACCCGTAAAAGATTTTCCATAAAATAACTAAACTCGGGATACTGGCGCACCAAGTACAGAAGTCCCCCGGAAAGAAAAATTATAAGGGCGTACGAAAAAAGATTTACCAGAAGCGGGCGGCGGGTATTGCCTGCGGCATAATACCCGCGAATAAGAAGCGGCAGGAGATTTTGGGCTATAAGCGAAACGGCAAATATGGCCAGCATGGCGGCGGTCAGCCTGGTATCGGACCAAGAAAACGCCCCCGAGCCCAGAAGTACGCGCACTATCTGGGCCCGAAGGACGATAAATAGAAATGTAATCGGCAGTGACCAAAATATAATGACTCGGGCGGCATCCCCTATTTGCGAAATAAAACCTTCTCTGTTGCCGCTTGAAAAAAATTTAATGAGAGATGGAAAGGCGGCTACGGAATAGGAAACTCCGATAATGACAATAGGCACAGATTGTAAGTTGTAAGAAAAATTAAAAATTGAAACCGAGCCTTCTTCTAGCGTTGAAGCTATGGCCACTATTATGATAAGCGCCAATTGGTTGAGTGAAAGCGTAATGGTGCGCGGTAGAGATACTGCAATAATTTGCTTGATGGAAGAGAAATCAACATTGAAGGAAAATCTTGGAATAAACCCGTGGCTAGCAAGGACTGGAAACTGAATGGCCAGATGAAGAAGCGCCCCTAAAACAACCCCCCAGGCAAGTCCTAGTGCCCCGAACATGGGGTAGAAAAAAATGATGCCAGCGATAATGCCAATATTGTAAAGCACCGGTGAGAGGGCGTAGACGAAAAATTTTCTGAAAGATTGAGTAACGCTGCCGAATAAGTTTGAAATTCCCATCAATATCGGCGAGAGAAGCAAAATCCTGCTTAGTGTCACAAGCGCCTCAATTTGCGACTCTGTAAATCCCGGGGCAATAAAATGCGCAAGCCGGGGAATAAAAAGGAAAAGTACCGCGCTTATGGCGGTAATGGAAAAGAAAAAAACTGTAAAGACATCGTCTATAAACTTGCGGGAAGACTCGTCTCCGGTTTTCCCTGTGCCAATTTTTTCAAGAAGAAACGGGATAAGGACGGTCACCGAAACAAACGAAGCAAGCGACACGTAAAGCAAATCCGGAATGCGGAAGGCGGTGTAATAAACGTCTAGGGTCGCCCCTGCGCCGAAATAGTGCGCGAAAAGCCGGTCGCGCACTACCGCAAGAATCTGCGAAAGTATGGCAAAAACGCCGAGAAGCATCGCTGCCTCGTTTAAGTTATGCCACTCTTTACCCAAAAAAGAAAAAATCCTTGCGACCATTCTGTTAGAAGTTCATCTTCATTATAGTAGTAACCATATATTACGAGCGAAATGTCCGCCTGCCATGGCCTGATGCACGAATGTAAGTTGTATGGATTGTAGTGTAAATATGTCATTTTCTACAAAATACCACTATCATCGCTCTCCCATTGGCGGGCAGGCCTTCGGCTTTGTTGTTTGTAATATCAATGCCTATAACAGGACCATATCCAATTAAACCGCCTCATCTTCAATAAAGTAATACTATTCCTCAATGGGCGGTTTCTTTCGTCTCTCTGGTTTATTGTCAGGCGGAGCAATGTTTGTAAATGGGTCTTTTCCAGCCCGAAGATTTTTTAAAATATTTTTCACTTCTTGGTTGGCGGGATTGAGCAATTCTATGCCCTCAAACTGTTTTATGGCGCCTTCCGTGCGTCCTTCCTTTTGGTAAGAAAGGCCGAGAAAATATTTCGCATTTGAATAATCGGAATTCAAAGAAACCGCCCGCAAAAGGGCCGCAATGGCCCCGTCATAATCACGGTTGTTGTATTTAAGAAGCCCTAACTGGAAAAAGACGGTGATATCGTCTGGGGCCAACATTGAAACCTCTTCCGTTCTTTTGATGGCTTCTTTTATGTTCCCCAATTGGGCTTCAAGCTGTGAGAGAAAAAAGACCGCCTCGGTATAGTTTGGTTTTTTAGCCAGCGCCTTGGTTATGTAGGCGCGCGCTTCGTCGCTATTATTGCGCGCCGCCTCAAGGCGGGCAAGTGACAGAAGGATGGAGGGACTTTCTGGGTTCAAGGAAAGCGCTTTGGAATAAGAATCTTTGGCCGATTCGTACGCTCCGGTTATGTTAAGCGGCCCAATCACTTCATAGATCCGTCCCAACGAAATAAAATTTAAGTAGTTGGTTTTATCAACGTCCGTTGCCGTCTTTGCGCTTCTAATGGCGCTACTCAAGATAAGTTGGAATTGGGCGCGCAGGGCGTCTTGAGAGGTGTTCGGTTGGGAAAACAGCCCGTTTAGCTTAATGACGCCAAGTTCGGCGCCGGCGCGATGATAAATATCTTGGTTTGATAATTTAACGGCCTTATTGAGATAGAGTTCCGTTTTTTCAATATTCGCTTCGGCATTGAGGGCGTATAAACCCTTTTGGAAGTAAACCAGGGACAAAAACCTCTGCGAAAACATAAGGCCGAGAGAAACCGAAGCGATCAGAAGAAAAATCAAAAAAATAACCGATATAAATCCTAATTTCGGCTCACCGAGCAAGGTGATATTATAACGTTTTACAATTTTTTCCTCTGTCAGTGTGGCAACCAAAATACCAGTGACGAGAAGCGCCAAGACATAAATGGTTATATTCGGGAAATATAACAAAATGAACGCCCAAAGATACGCCCCAAGAATAAATGACGACACGATAAGATAACGAGAAACGCGGTTGAGGGAAAAATTAAACATCGCCTTGAACCCGACATAGAGAAAAATTGCAAGGAATAATATCCAGGCAAGAAATCCGGCCGCTCCGCCGGTGACAAGAGAGGTCGTCACCGCGCTAAATCCGGTATTGAAGTCCGTGTTCCAAAAAAATGTATTATTGATCCCCTCTGGCTTATAGGAAAGCCACTCGGACGTAAATCGATTGGGTCCGCTGCCCAAAATGGGGTGTTTTTTTAAGGTCTCTTTAGCTATGTCAAATGTGGCAGAAAGTGACGGCCTCACTTCTACCTGCGTAATATTCAATCTTGTGGAAAGATAAGAACCGAGCGTCGCGGGAAAAAGGACGAAAAAAAGCGAAATGACCGCGACCAAAACGGAGGCCACGGGCAATTTCACCTTACGAACAGAAATTGCGGGGGGGGCCGTATCTTGCCGATTGAAATAGATTCCGTAGATAACAAGAACAAGGGCCGCAACGAAAAGCATCGCCCAAGTAAGCGTAAAATTGACGAGAGCGACAAAAAACAAAGAGAGAATTACCGCGGCGAAAAGCATTAATTTTATTATTCTGCCCATTGATAAAAGCTCAATCGTAGTGAGAGAAAGAAGGAGTGTCAGGCCGAAAAAAATCGACAAATCGTTCCACTTGCCGACAAGATTAGAGGTTTGGTTCCCGAAAATTCCAAAGGAGAGAGTGTCAACACCGCTTGCAAGGCGAACGATGTGAAATATGGCCACAAGAAGTGAAGATAGAAGTATCGCTCCGTAGAAGTAAAGGGCTCGCCTCTTTGGTTGAAAAAGAACAGATGAAAGAAAAAGCAAAATCAGAGCGACCGCGGAGAAAGCAAACGTTCCGGTCTCAAAACCCTGACCCATAAACGAAACGTCCGAAGATTCTGAAAAAAACGACGAAATCAAAACGGCTAAAGTCAAAATAGCGGCACCCAAAAGAATCAGGCTTCTGGGCAAAGAAAAAGATCCTCCGATGAGACGCCCTATAAGCCAAAGCATGAATGAAACAAGCCCTAATATGGCGACAAAAATTCCCTTGCCGGCATCCACGGAAATTCCCTGTAACGGCAAAAAGAATATGGGAATAAGAAAACCTAAAATAAAAACCCCTACCAACGATAAACTGTCAAAAACGCGAGACTTGTTTGAATCTTCCATTTTTTTAAATCTTTGAGCTAATTTTAATGCGTAAATTATATATAAATTGGAAACAAGAGGCAAGGGAAAACCCCCCGTGAGGTGGCGGCTATGCCTATCTCACGGGGGGTTTTCATAAGTTTCTATGGTTTGTGCCTATAAGCCGAATTCTGTCCCCGTGAGATAGCGAGCTCTTGCGAGCTCCATCTCACGGGGGATAGTTATTTATCTGGGCCCGGTGTTACCGTCGGGCTCTAGCGGCACCCCCAGCGCTCCGCGCTGGAAACTCGCAACTTGTAACTTACAACTTGAAACATCTGGAGGGCTAACTCTCTTCTGTTATGAGTTAACAGTTATCAGTTATAAGTTGCCAGTGCGAAGCACTGGGTACGGCCTTGCACGTAGGTAGGAGTTTAGCCGTTTCACTCTCATGTTGCCATGAGTTTCCTCCGCTTGCGCGGAGGCCTAGCCTTTCGGCATCAGCGTCACTGCTCGCATCCCGTGGATTGCTCCATATGGGCGTTACCCATTACCGTCCTGCGCGTTAAGCGCACGTGTTCGGACTTTCCTCCCGCCATCGCTCCGCGATGGCCGCGGATTTTCGCAGATTTAAGGCGCTGATTCTCGCAGATGAATTCATCGGCATTAATCTGCGTGTATTTTTATCCGCGTTTATCTGCGGTCAGTGCGAAGCGCTGACGAGGAACTACCCGGCACAAACCGTATGTTTTATAGCACAAAAACTAATCTCTTGCAAAATTTTAAACTTTAT
>JBBTTL010000026.1:0-1255 GCA_038064275.1 Patescibacteria group bacterium
CCGCCAGTTAGGAAATGAGAGTCTAGGCTCGCTCCATCCGCACTGAAGCTTGACAAGTGGTAACACCAGCGCCCTCGCCTCGTGTCTATTTTGGTAATCTTTATGTTAAAATATAAAGGTTCCTCGGGGCAGAGCCCCGAGGTATTATCGGAGCTCGCTTCGCTTCCGCCTCAGGCGGACGGCAGAGCCGCGCGGTATTCTACCTGTGTTGGCTCCTCGTCTCGGAAATGCGAAAGATTACCTGCCCGCGTGTACGCGCAGGCGGGCTTTCGTATTTCTCTCGCCTTACGTCGCCAATAAAGCGTCAAGCAAAAATCAATAATTTTGAAAACCATGGAAAATTTTAAAAAAGTAGAGTGGGTTTTGCGGGTTGCCGTATTCGGCACGTTTTTCGGGCACGGAGTATTTGCATTGCAGGGAAAGGAAAAGTGGGTCCAGTGGATAATGGATTTTGGCGGCTGGAACGCAGAGCTTGCCGCACAACTCCTGCTTGCCGTCGGCGTACTTGATGTAATTGTCGCGTTGATTGTGTTGTTCAAACCGATTCGGGCGATTTTGCTTTGGGCGGTGATTTGGACATCGTGGACAACCTTCATGCATATCCTGCCTTTTATCGGCGACCCGATATGGGAGTCCGTGGAACGCTTGGCACACATAGGAGCACCGCTCTCACTCCTCTTTCTTCTTGGCTGGCCTAAAAGCTTTAAAGAATGGCTGAAATAGGAGAATAAATTTACCAAGAGGTGTACAATTAAGACACTATGCAAGAAATCATTTGGGAAACTCTTGAACACGAGCCTCGCCACAACGAGCCGGAATGGTTCTGGGCTCTCGGTATTATCGTTGTGTCCGCGAGCATAGCTTCTATTCTTTTGGGCAACTCTCTGTTTGCCGTTTTGCTCGTCATAGCCGGTTTCACTCTCGGCATTTATGCCAAGAGAGGTCCCACCATGATAAAAGTCCAAATTAACGACGCGGGAATATTTATCAACAATAAATTTCATCCGTACAAAAACATTGATTCTTTTTCAATAGACCGCGACATGCTCTTGATTGAAAAACACGCTTTCCTGCACCCTCTTATATCAATACCCATAGATCACGACCCGGAAGAAGTCGCGAATTTCTTAAAAAACTTTCTCCCTCAAAAAGATTTCAAGGAACCCTTGGCCCACCGGTTTATGGAACATTTGGGGTTTTAGTATCATTCTATCTGCGACAATATTATCGCAAAATAAATAACGGAGAATATTTA
>JBBTTL010000027.1:0-5965 GCA_038064275.1 Patescibacteria group bacterium
TGATGGTTGAAACGCTCGTAAAAGCGTCTGCTCGGAAATCGTCAAAGAAGCCGGCCCTTGCGGCGGACGGGACGAAAAGAAGGCCCGCCAGAATAAGGGCAAAGACGAGGGAGAGAGAGAAATTTTGCGGGCTATTTCTTGTTGTCTGCATGGCGCTTTGTTAAACGCAGTATATCACTGGAAGATAGAGAATGAGCGGGAGTTGGTGGGGATAAGTCGTTGGTTTTGTCACTTGGCGGTTTCACCGCCAAGTGACGCCAAACGGAGAGAACTTGGAAGCTTCGCTTCCAAAACAAAACTAGACCACACAATTTGTCATTTAATCGTGACTGTTCCCGTGACTGCCCCCCCCTGTCAAACACTCGGTGTTTGACATTTGAATGATGGCAAGTCAGACTGCCATCATTACTGATTACTGAGGGCGCCGTCTGCCTCTTACACATACACATTGCGGGCGATAGCGCGGGATATGTATGTGATAGAGTTTTGCCGATGTGCTCATCTCGTACATTAATTTGACTTAAATGTCCGGTTCGAATAGAATTTAAACCTGCGAGCAAATAAATCAAGCTTCAAAATATTCAAACACTTGTCCCAGAAAATTAGAATAAACAGACAAATCAACGCCAAGGAACTGCGTATTATAGACAGCGTTGGGAAAAACAGGGGGGTGCTTCCGCTTGAAGAAGCATTGACTCTGGCCCGAGAAGGGGGGTTTGACCTTATTGAAATCTCCCCATATGCGAATCCGCCGATTGCCAAGATTATGGATTTCGGCAAGTTTCAATACGAGCAAAACAAGAAGCAAAAAAAGATGAAGGCCACGACCCATCAAACTGGGGTCAAAGCTATTCAAGTAAAAATCGGCACCGGAGAGCATGACCTTGCCCTCAAAGCTAAAAATGCTTCCGCTTGGCTAAAGGAGGGCCACAGGATTAAAATAAATCTCTTTCTCGCCGGACGAGCAAAATATATGCCGGAATCATTTCTAAAAGAGCGTCTGGGGCGAGTCTTGCACTTGATAAGCGAAAATTATAAAATCGCCGAGGGCTATCAAAGAGGTCCCAAAGGAATGACAGTGCTGATTGAGAGAGACAAGGGGAAGTAGTTTGTAGTGGGTAGAAAATATACTTGTCCCGTTAGAAGTTTAAAATTAAGGTTAATATAAACAGGACAAAGCCAAAGGCGCTTCGCTAACAAAAAAATTATTAAAATAAAAAAGTTATAGGAACTTCTAATGGGATGAAAACAAACAAATCATTTACAAAAAGATTAAGAGTAACCAAAAGTGGGAAAATTTTAGGAAGAAAACCCGGCTTTAATCATTTCAACGCCAAGCAAAGACGGTCCAAACAGCTTGCGGGGAAAAAACCGCAGGGTTTTGTCATGAACAATAAAGCCCGAGGAAGATTTTTAGCTAACGCCTAATAATATGCCAAGAGTAAAACGGGGAACAATATCGCTCAAACGCCGGCGCAATGTATTGCGAAAAGTAAAAGGCTACCGCTTTGGAAGAAGCAAAAAGGAGTCTGCCGCCCGCGAAGCAATCGCCCATGCCGGCTCGTACGCCTTTGCCCACCGTCGCGACAAGAAAAACGATTTCCGAAGAATCTGGCAGGTTAACATTGGAACCGCGCTCGGAAACTACGGAATTTCCTACAGCAAATTCATGGGTCAAATGAAGAAAAAAGGAATAATCTTAAACAGAAAAATGATGTCGGAACTGGCCCAAACTCATCCTGAAACATTCACCCGCATCGTCTCATCAATTAAAAATTGAAAGTGCAAAAGCAAAAACAAACAGAACGAGGAAAGAAACCAAGTACTGGTTGATTTTCTTTTCCGCCAAAGGCGGATCCGCCTTTGGCGGAAAATTTTACTTTCTTACCCGAGGTTTTGTTTTTCTTCCTGTCGTATTTTTTCAACAAGGGCGATTACTCGCTCTACCAGACGCTTGGGATTGGAATCAAAAATAATTCTATCATTAACACGGTTACTTTTTTCCATAATATTTTTCAGTACTTCGTCCATATCCCAATCCCCCTCCAAAATGCCGATGGGCTTTGAGTCCTCATAAGCAATAGTGAACTCATGGATCGTACCGATCCTGCCACAACCAATAAATACTGCATCAGAAGAACGGGTCAATAGCAAATCTCTCCCTGAATATCCAAAGCCGGTGTATATAATGAGGTCCATGTAATCAACGGGAAGTCGATACACTTCTTGATGTTCTTTTTGGTTTGACGCAGGCGAAAGCCCTATTGAAATTCCTTTTTCTTCTTTCGCGCCCATGGCTGACCAAAGAGGGAAACCTGTAGTCGCGCCTGTGAGTAAAATCGCGCCTTGACGCACTATTTCTCTGCCAAGCTCTTTAGCCTTATCAAGAGCGTCCAAGCCGCAGTGTCCCGTTTCGGCCGCGCCAGAAACAGCCAACTTTAGGCGCAAGTGTTCGTGTTTGTTGTTGTTTTCCACGGTATAAATTAAAAATTTAAAGCGAAAAATTAAAAATAAGTACTTATATTAGGATATTTTTTGTTGTCCCTCTTTTTACTTTTTAACTTTACACTTTTAACTTCTCTCCATTCTACACTATTTTCCATCACTTTACGCCATATCAAGCTCCACCGATTCTCCGGCTTGCGGCGCCACGGCATTAATCCCCAAATTATCGCGGAGTTTCTGCACTAAAAAGAGCGCGGAGCGCGGTTCACCCATCACCGCAAAAACTGTTTTTATTTTATCCTTAGTGTGACTGGCAAATTCAATAAGGGCGTCAGAATCCATATGGGCCGAATAACCCGAAATGGTCACCACTTTTGCCATTACCGGAACTTGCTCTCCTAAAATCTTAACGAGTTTCGTCCCCTCTTGTAACAATCTACCCAGGGTTCCAGCGGCCTGATAACCGACAAGGAGGAGGGTATTTTTGGCATTCGGCAGATAGTTCTTTTCGTGGTGGATGATTCTGCCTCCGTTTGACATACCGGAACCAGCGATAATTACTTTAGGGTCGGAGGAGGAAAGAATCCCCCGCGACTCCTCGGTGGTAAGGGTTTTTTTAAGCCCCGGAAATGAGAATATATCGTCGCCTCTTGAAGTTAGCCTCCTGGCCTCGTCATTGAAATATTCTTTATACTTGCCGTAAATCCCCGTCACCCTGATGGCAAGGGGGGAATCAAGATAAATCGGCACGACAGGAATTTTTTTGTTCTCCGCCAAATCGTTGATTTCATAAAGCATTTCTTGGGTGCGCTCAAGAGAGAAGGCGGGAATCATCAAAACTCCTCCGGCTTTAATGGTACGTTCAATAATTTCCTCAAGCAGGCGCCCGCGTTCTTCTTTTTTCTGGTGGTTGCGGTCGCCGTAAACGCTTTCCATTATCAGATAATCGGCGTCACTTACGATTTCGCAATCTTTAAGGAGGGTGGAGGGGCTGTTGCCAAGATCTCCGGTAAATACAACTTTTTTATTGTTGATGGCAAACTCAATCATGGCCGAACCTAAAACATGCCCCGAATCTCGCAAGCGTATGACTAATCCATCGCCAATATTCAAATCTTCATGGTACTTCAGCGTTTGCCATTTTTTCATTGTCTCTGCCACATCATCAACGTTATAAATTGTCGGCAAGTTATCACGTCTAGCTTCTTTCTCAAGAACCCCCAAACTGTCAATAAGCATTTCTCGAGCGATTTCTTTTGTCGGTGAAGTGGAATATATGGCCCCGCGAAATCCTTCGCGCACAAGCTTGGGCAGGCGTCCGACATGGTCTATGTGCGAGTGAGTCAAAAAAACCGCGTCAATAGATGTCGGGTCATAGGGAAACGGTTTGCGATTATTGTCGTCGCAAACTTTGAAACAACCTTGTTGTAATCCGCAGTCAATCAAAAAACGCTTGCCGTTACCCTCAAGCAAAAAATTCGCGCCGGTGACAACGCCGGCACCACCCCAGAATGTTAATTTAAACTTCATAATAAAAAATTTAAAACTAAAAAATAAAAGTGGATACCATAAACGCGCATCTTTGCGTTTCGTCTTTCTTTTTAATTTTTACTTTTACGTTTTTCATTTTAATTCTTTTCTTTAGGGGTATCTACATAATTTTAGCAGATTATTGTTTTCTTTCCTAAAGAAAAATCCCTCTCTGCTCGCAGGGAGGGGTCCTTCTTTAGGATTATTGAATTATATTACCCCTAGCGTTTACTAAGTGGGTTTCCTCAACTGTACACCAAGGCGTACAGTAATGTAAGAATCCCTGAATTTTTTAAATAATCTTAGAGGTAATATTTCAATAACCCTATCTACATTGTAGGAAGTGGAAAAAATTATGCAATATTGACCCCATTAGAAATTTATATTCAAATAACGCATAAATGGTAATACCGTGATTTATGTGGTTGTTTACGATAAACGCGGTTCCAATATACCCTTTATTTCTAACGGGGCAGGCCCCATTAGAAATTTATATTCAAATATAGCCCTCGCGGCAGAGACCGCGGGGAACCATATATTATCCAGTCAATATTTTAGACATCTGCTTAAGGAGGGAAACGACTACGGCCGCCGGCAACAAGCTGTATGATGGAACGCCGGAATCATCCTTAACTATCCACGGCGTTTCAATCGTTTTTACCTTCTTGGTCTTCGGGTCAAGTTCATAGTGATACCCGGGCGTAATTTCATAGTTATCCACAACCCTCTTGGCCCGTGCGGCCGGAATGGCATTACGCAAAAAAATTTTCGGAATACCGTGGATTGTTCGTAGTTGCTTGGATATTTTATTGTCAGTCTCCAGGCGTTCACGAATTGGCTCAATACCGAACTCGTCCCCCTCCTTGGCAACCATGCGGGCACCCTTGCAGGCGGCGTTGTCGCATTTCAAATAAAATTTCTTTCCTTTCTCATCATACCCGACTTCTTTAGTCGCAAGCAGGCGCAGATTACGCGGCGTCTTGCAAATCGGACAGACCACGCGCGTTTTGATGCGCTCATCAATAATATTAGTCGGCACGTCTAAAAAGACAAAAAAATCGGGGTCTTCGCGGTAGCCTATGATTTCCTTTAGAAAGAGCGAATAAGAAATCTGATCAAAGGCCCGTGGAAACCCGTCAATAAAGAGCGCCTGCCGCGGACGCTTGCTAAGTTCAAATTTGATAAGCGCCAAAACCAGCTCCGAAGTGATTAACGTTGACTGACTGCGTCCCAAGATTACATCAATCGTTTCTTCGGGACTGTGGTAACCACGATAATTTTTCTTCAAAAAACCAATAAGTTTTTTCCGGCCAGCCGGACTCTTCAAACTCGTGTGTACGTCACGCACAATATCTCCAACCGCGAGATGTCCTACGTGGTCGCGGCCAACCGCTTCCATGAACAATTTGGAATAGGTGCCTTTTCCGGAGTTTTTCTTGCCAACCAAAAAAGCAACGAATGTTTTGCCCGACTTCAAATACCGCTGTAATTTCTGGACATCTTTGCCGGCCTTAGCGGCAAAATACTTCTGCCGTGAAGACGGGTCATTCAAATCAAATCGTTTGGTCAGGCCGCGCACCTTGGTGCTAGCCAGAGATAAATTAACCGAAGAATTATTTTTCATACAATATAACGGGTACAATATTGGCTCCTCGCTTGCCGGAATAAATAGTTACGGTATTAATAAAGGTTCCTCGGGGCTTGCCCGCCCGCGCGTACGCGCAGGCGGGCCCCGAGGAATTGAAAGGACTTGCTTAGAACATTAACAAAAATAAACGAGCCGCGCAACATCTTGTGCGAGATGGGCACATCGGTAAGGCTCGCTTATTTTCCTATCAAGCAAAGACTGTGAATAATCGTAAATACCCACAAAAGTCGGACATGCGATGTCCGACTTTTATCTTCTGCCTGCAATTGGAGGAGGTCTGTGGTTGTGGCAGTCTGACTGCCACGGTCTAAACAAAGGCTCCTGACCCCATTTCCCCCATTT
>JBBTTL010000028.1:0-1848 GCA_038064275.1 Patescibacteria group bacterium
GTCGTAAATCGTTTTAAAAAATGGAAAAACGTAACTCTGTTCAAGAAAGTAAACGGCGGCAAATACACCGCTTTAAACCACGCCCTTCTCTCAGCGAAAACCGAACTTATCGGATGTCTTGACGCCGACTCGTTCGTGGAACAAGACACTCTCAAAAAAATCGTCAAATATTTTGAGGACGGCACCGTTATGGCCGTGACCCCGGCCATAAAAATAGAGAACCCGAGAAAAATCCTGGAGCTCATACAGAACGTGGAATACGGTCTGGGTATCTTTTATAGAAAAATGCTCGGATCTATTGACGCCATCCAAGTGACACCGGGGCCGTTTTCCATATTTCGTAAAAAAGTTTTTGACGACCTGGGGCCTTACCGCCATGCCCACAATACCGAAGACCTAGAAATCGCCTTCAGAATGCACGAATCGCACTATCGCATCGTCAACGCCCATAAGGCATTTGTTCGGACTGTCGCCCCGAAAACATTGCGCGGCCTCTATAAACAGCGTCTGCGCTGGGTCCACGGATTCCTAGAGAATTCGCTTGATTACAAGCATCTTTTCTTCAACAAAAAATACGGGAATTTCGGCATGCTTATGCTTCCGGCCGCGGTGATTTCTATTTTTTCCGCCCTCTATCTGGTCGGTTTCGTTCTTAAAAGTTTTGGCAACTATGTTGTGGACAAAACCGTTGAAGCCAAGATTGTCGGGGCAAGCGTTATGTTTCCAAGCTTAGATTGGTTCTTTTTTAGTACTAACGCAATAGTTTTTTTAAGTATCGTACTTATAACAATGGCTCTGTTTATGATTCTCGCCGGAAAGAAAATCGCCGAAGACCCCAAGCACTTTAATCTTGATATTGTGTATTTTATGCTTTGTTACGGCTTCATTGTTCCGCTGTGGCTTTTTATGGCCGTATATAATACAATTTTCTCTCGCCGAACTTCGTGGAGATAACCCTCTCTGCTGGTTCCTAGCTCCTAAAGCCTAATTCTTATCAAATGCATACCCTCGACCTAAAAAAGTACATATATGTACTAATAATCACTTCTTTTATATTTTTTACGGCCATCGTTTTGGCCAACTATTTCAATAACAAAAAACTTGTGGCGGTGAAGTCAATAGAAGACAAAATCGCTATAGACATCCTGTCGTCTGAAACGCAATACGCCCTTCTTCAGGAATCGTCCTGCAAAGATTTAGGCGCGCCAGTGCTTTCGCAGGAACTTAACAGTCTTGCGGAAAAACTTTCCTATACTGAAGGCCAATTCGGCAGCGACAATATTGAAGTGGTCAGACTTAAGCAATATTATTCGCTTCTTCAAATCAAAGATTATCTATTGAGCAAAAAAATCTCCGAAAAGTGCGGACAAAGGCCGACATTTATTATTTATATTTATTCAAACAAGGGTGACTGCCCCGACTGCGAGAAAGAGGGTTATGTTCTGACTTATTTGCGTCAAACCTATCCTCTGCTTCGAGTATATTCATTTGACTACAATCTTGACCTTTCCGCGGTGAAAACGCTCCTTTCAATATTCAAAATAGACAGACCGTTGCCGGCAATAATCTTAGACGGAAATGTGTATAACGGCTTTAAGGAAAAAGAAGAACTTGAGGCACTCCTGCCGAAAAAATTGCGCGACAGCGCCACAGGCACTACCGCGCCAAAAAAGTAAGTGCTGGTCTAAATTGAGAGTCTAATCTTGGAGCCGCCTGTCAGATTTGAACTGACGACATCCACTTTACAAAAGTGGCGCTCTACCAACTGAGCTAAGGCGGCGATACTGCGAACAATAAAGGGTATTAAACCGCAGGGCAAGCCCTGCACCTATTTTGTGTTCGCTTCGC
>JBBTTL010000029.1:0-5842 GCA_038064275.1 Patescibacteria group bacterium
TGGCAGCTCGTCAGGCTCATAACCTGAAGGTCGTTGGTTCAAATCCAACCCCCGCTACAAGTAACAAAACGCCCCGTGAGATAGGCGAAGCCGCCATCTCACGGGGCGTTTTTTCACGCTTTCTATATACGTTTTATGCTTTGTCCGAAATATGTAATTCTCTCTTTTCATCCCGCCTGATCTCATAAACGCGCACTAGGGAATATAAAATAATTGTAATAAAAAAAATGGAGAGTATACTCGCGGCGATTTTCAATTCCGACAAATAGTCTGACGCGCCTGGGGCCGTGAGCGACTCACTCGTCCGCGCTAAAAAAGATGTTGTTTTTTGCAAAACATACTCTGTGGTTGTGTTAAAAATGTCGTTCATAAAGGAGTAGTATTAAGTATTAAGTATTAAGTATTAAGTATTAAGTATTAAGTATTAAGAAAACAAATCACTTCAAAGGCCGATTTTTCTTCTTCAACACTCTCTTTTTAAACTCCGAAAACGCCACGAGCGTTTTCATGTTTTTTATTCGGTCTGTATAAGTAATCCCACCCAAATGATCAATCTCGTGCTGGAAAATTCTAGCCCATAACCCGGTCACTTTCTTTACCGCCCGTTCCCCTTTCTCGTTAAAATATCTGACTATAATCTCTCTTGACCTTGGGACGTTCCCGCGAACATTCTCTAGGCTTAAACACCCCTCCCATCCGATCTTTTTTGTTTTGGAAAACATCAAGACTTTAGGATTCACAATCACGATGGGTCCTTTTCTTTTAAGTGAGGGGCGGGTCGGGGTCGGGCGTGTTTCCATGACGGCAAGATTAAACGCTTTGCCTATCTGTGGCGCGGCAATGCCGACGGCGTTTGTTTTTCTCATGGTATATATCATCCTCTGAACCAGTTGCTTGAATGGGGTTGTTTTTAAAAATTCCAAAGGAACATTTTTTGCCCTTTGCCGCAAAATCGGACTGCCAAACTGCCTGATAGGAAAAATTTTCATTATGTTAGCCGGCGATAATATTATGCTTCAAACATTCTGCCGATTTTAAAAAGAGTACTCTCTCCCCACCAGGGGGCGATAAGCTGGAGACCGAGTGGCAAATTTCCGTTTTTAGTGCGTCCGGAAGGAACGGATATGGCTGGCACGCCGACAAGATTTACCGGAACTGTAAAAATATCCGCCAGATACATGGCCATCGGGTCATTCGTCTTTTCGCCGATTTTAAATGCGGGCGTCGGCGCGGTGGGGGTGGCAATGGCATCAACTCCGGCAAAAGCTTTTTTAAAATCTTCCCGCAAAAGGGCTCTAACACTTGTGGCTTTATTGTAATAGGCATCATAATAACCGGAAGAAAGTACGTATGTCCCGAGCATAATGCGCCGGCGGGCTTCTTTGCCAAAACCAAGACCGCGGGTTTTGTTGTAGGTATCCAGTAAATTTTCTCCCTTTACTTCTACCCCGTAGCGAACACCGTCGTATCGCGCCAGGTTGGTGGAAACTTCCGCCGGCATCACGATATAGTAAACGGCCAGAGAATATTTAAGATGCGGGAGCGAAATATCTTTTATCTCATATCCGTTTGTTTTTAATTTTTCAATTGATGTTTTAAAATTTTGGAGCACTTCTTTATCAATTCCTCCATGTTCAATGAATTCGTATGGCACCCCAATAACTTTTTTTGGGTTACGAATGCTTTCCCTCATTTTTTCCGGAAACGAGGTGCTGTCAAGCGCGTCGTATCCTGATATGGCCTTAAAAATTATTTCCGCGTCTTCCACGGTCTTGGCAATCGGGCCAATCTGGTCAAGGGAAGAGCCCATGGACATAAGGCCGAAACGCGAAATCGCGCCGTAGGTCGGCTTAAGTCCCACTACCCCGCAAAAGCTTGCCGGCTGGCGCACGGAGCCACCAGTATCAGAACCGAGCGCGGCCAAAGCTCCATCCATAGCCACGGCCGCGGCCGAACCGCCCGATGACCCTCCGGCCACGCGCGAAGTATCGTGCGAATTTTTCGTAACCCCATATGCGGAATTTTCGGTAGAACCGCCCATGGCGAATTCGTCCATGTTAGTACGCCCGAGAAAAATCGCGCCTGATTCCTTTAATTTCTTAACGACCGTAGCGTCGTATGTAGCGCGATAATTTGAAAGGATTTTTGAGGCCGCTGACGCGATTTTACCTTTTATTAAAATATTGTCTTTCACGGCAAAAGGGATTCCTAAAAGCGCCCCTGCTCCACCTTCTTTTATTTTTCTATCGGCGCGGTCCGCTTGGACGAGGACGTCGTCAAACACCTCAAGATAGGCGTTTATGTCTTTGTTTTTTTCTTCTATAGATTTAAGATACGCCTCCGCAAGCTCGCGCGCCGTAAAATCTCCCGCCGCCAAGTTCTCTTTCGCTTTCTTGATTATGAGTTCTTTTAAATTAATTTTTTGCATGAATCTCTCTTTCTGTCCGCATAAATCTGCTTATAGCTAAAATATCTGCTGAACTTTTATATAATCACCGCTCCGATCGGGAACATTATTTAAAATCTCTTCTTTGGATGAAAGTTGATTTTCGTCTATTTTATCTTCGCGCATGACATTGTGAAGAACGCCGACTTCTTTCGGCGGTTCTTCCGTAATCACTTCTTTAATCTGGCCAATATAATCCAAAATGCTTTTAAAATCATTCAAAAAGCTTTTCTTCTCCTCTTCGGAGAGCTCTATTCTGGAAAGTTTGGCTAATTTTTCTATGTTATCTAAGTTCATAGCACTTATTCTATCAAATTTTGAGTATTCTGATAAATTCGTTTTCCTCCAAAATTTTCACCCCTAATTTTTTGGCATCATTAAATTTTGACCCGGGATTCTCCCCCGCCACAACGTAGCTCGTTTTTGGGGAAACCGAACTCGTAACTGTTCCACCATTCGCGCGAATGAGAGAAGACGCTTCTTCTCGGGAAAGCGAGGAGAGTGTCCCAGTAATGACGAATGTTTTACCGGCAAGCGAACCGCCTCTTTTTTTCTCCACTCTTTCTATATGAAGCTCTTTGATCAAGTCTTTGATTAACTTTTTATTTCGCTCGTCTTTTAAATATAAGACAACAGATTCTGCCGATTTTTCGCCCACCCCGTCTATATTTATAAGCTCCCCTTCCCGCGCATTTATAAATTTATCAACCGCGCCAAAATATTCCGCCAAATCGCGGGCGGTCTCCTCCCCCACGTGTCTTATGCCTAGTGCGTAGATAAATCGCGAAAGCGAAACTTTGCGGGCAATATTGATTGACCGGACCAGGTTTTCGGCGGACTTCTCTCCAAAGCCGGGCAATCCTTCAATATCCTCTTTCTTTAATTTAAAAACATCAGGAATGCGCTCAATAAGGCCGATGTCCAAAAATTCGTAAATAATTTTCTCGCCCAAGCCGTCTATGTTGAGGGCTTTTCTCCCGACAAAATGAACAAAAGATTCGCGGTGCTTGGCCGGGCAGGTTTTTGACGGGCAGTAATAGGCCACGGAAAAACCGCTCAAGTTTTTCTCCCGAACGAGCTTGGTCCCGCAAACGGGGCAGTGTTCCGGCATTTTAAATTTTTTCTCTTTGCCCGAGCGAAGCTCTTTCATAACACCGAAGATTTCTGGTATGACATCTCCCGCTTTTCTCAAAAGCACGGTGTCGCCCACTCTCACTTCAAGGCGGTTTATTTCATCAAGATTATGGAGGGTGGCCCGCATAACTTTAGATCCGGCAATTCGCACCGGCCGCAAGTGCGCTACGGGAGTTATTGCTCCGGTCCTGCCGACTTGCACCTGAATGCTTTCCAACACCGTGGTAGCTTCTTCTGCCGGAAATTTAAAAGCAACGGCAAAACGCGGGGCTTTTCCGGTATAACCCAAAAGTTCTTGCAGGTGGCGTTCGTTGACTTTAATAACGATGCCGTCTATATGATAGTCCTCACCGGGGGCTTTTTTCTGCCACTTTTCCCAAAAGGAAATAACTTCTTTAATATTTTGGGCGTGGATGTGATGCGGGTTAACTTTAAAACCGAGTTTGGAAAGTAATTTTAATTCTTCGGATTGAGTTTCCGGAAGCCCCGTGTCTATTTCATCTAAGTCGTAAATAAAAGTTTCAAGCCGCCGCGTTGCCGCTATTTTCGGGTCAAGCTGTCGGATAGAGCCGGCCGCCAGATTGCGCGAGTTGGCGAAAACTTCAAGACCTTGCTTTACTCTTTCTTTGTTCAATATCTGAAGAGTGCTTTTGCGCATCCAAACCTCACCTTCCACCGTAAGGCTGGCCGGTTCGATTAGGGCAAGTGGCAGAGATTCAATGGTTTTAACGTTTAGGGTTACGTCTTCACCCGTGGCGCCATCACCTCTGGTCGTTCCACGTTTGAAAATTCCCTTTTCATACTCAAAAACCACCTTAAGGCCGTCTATCTTAAGTTCGCAGACATAGGTTGGAAAAATAATCTGTCCCGTTTCCTTTTTTAAAAATCGCTTAGTGCGTTCATCAAATTCTCGCGCTTCCTCGGGTGAGAAAATATCATTAAAAGACCATTGGGCGAACTTGTGCCTTACTTTTACGAACTCTTTAAGCGGAGCTCCGGCTACCCGCTGGCTTGGCGAATCTCCCGTGATAAATTCCGGATAGACCCTCTCTAAGTCTCTCAGTTCTTTCTTGAGGGAATCCAGAGCCGCTTGGGAAATTTCTTCCCGGTCAAGCACATGATATAGATATCGATGGTGCTCAATGGACTCTCTTAATTTTTTAATTCTGACGTTAGCCTCCTTCTTTGGGTTCATGGATTAATAAGTGATGCGGATGGCGCGCTCAACGCGACGAGGGTCGGATGTATTGCAGGTGTTGAAACCTTCCGATTCAATTTTGGTATTAAGGCCGTATTTAGCCACAGTCACTTTGGCGCAATAGTTTGAACTGACGATATTAAATGTAGTGGTGGCGGCCGTAGCATTCCCCACCACGGAGGTGAACGGCATAATACTTACTTCAGCGCAAGAAGCACTGCCGCTATATACGCTACTCTGGCTTGAGGTGGCAAAAATCCCCTTCTTGGCGTCCCAATAAAGAGCGCACTCGCTTGCCGTGTCGGTGGCATAAAACGCGAACTGCGATTCCCTGCCCGACGAGGAAAGAACGACTCCCTTAATAATAATATTAAATACCGCAAGTCCAATAGAAAGAATTACGCCGGAAAGGAGCACTGCGAACGGTAGAATGAACCCCCGGTTGGTAGCTGGTAGTTGGTAGCTGGTAGTTGGTAGTTTTTTTTCAAGCATTTTTTTAAATCTAATCTTTCTTTCCTAACTCCTAAAGTTTAATTCCTGCCCAATCATTGCCAGTCAAATAAATTTTCTTTAAGCACGAAATTTTTAGTGAGAATGCCGTTCTGCCAAGTCATTTCAACCACAATAAAAATTTCATTGGCGCTCTCGTTGCTTGCCGGAACGTTTGATATCTTAACTGTGCGACGAAATTCCGACTGGCTCCAGTTGCCGCCTGTTTCATAACCATAAAAACCGCTTACGCTATTTTGGTTTAAATACGGACATCCCGAAGCGCCACACTGGCTAATTGTGTCAGTCGTAACATCAAGATAGCATCCGTTGGGGTTCACGCTTTCCATGCAATTCTGTACCACCCCGCTTTTAAAATCGGCCCATTTGCCCCCAGCAATGGTATTGTTGTCCCGTTTATTGCGAATATATTCAATCGGTTCTTGGGCTAAATAAAACGCGGTTATCTGACTTTTAGCAAGATTTGAAAAAAATACGCCCTTTGCGGTAATGGTAAGGGGCCCGACGATAGCCGTAACCAACACAAAAGTGGCCACCAGGGTTTCTATCAGGGT
>JBBTTL010000029.1:5942-8096 GCA_038064275.1 Patescibacteria group bacterium
TTCATGAATCAAGTTTGCGCTGTGAAGCCGTGGACTGCAAATTAACTTTTGACTGGATGCCTGTTTTGAAAGTGGCGGTTCCGCTTATGGAAATTACTACCCTGGGTTGTTTGCCGTCGCCCGGAGCGGCTCCGGTAACATAAAATTGCAAAATATCAATGGTAAGCTCCGGTGCGGTAATCGGAATAAAAGTATTGCCGGAATTAGTTGAACTTTCTATTTGACGGGTTGTGGTGTTCAGGCGATAAACTATCTGATCGCCCGTGTCGCTTGCTTTTCCTTTATATCCTTCAAAAACAATTGAGTCCGTCCCCGACGGGCAATCGCGCTGGGTTGTAATGGGACTAACTCCGTAGTCGCAGTGATAATTAGAACCGACCCGCATGTTTCTTGTCATATTTTCCATGGCGAAGTTTAGATTATCAATGACCGTGCGGGAAATTTGGGCTTTTTTATTGGAGTCATTGATTGAAACAAGCGAGCCGATACTGATAATCATAACCATAGAAAAGAGAGACGTTGCGACCAAAATCTCTATCAGCGTAAAGCCCCTTTGGGTAGTTGGTAGTTGGTAGTTGGTAGTTGGTAGTTTCATTTTTGAGTTTTTTAAAATTTTAGTTCATATTTCCTAATTCCTGTCTCCTAATTTCTAATTCCTGCCCATCACTGTACCGAAATTTGTCCGGTGGACCATACAATCACACTTTTGTAAAAATCTTTTTTGGGCGGCTCAACCAAAATTTTCGCGCTCTGGTAAATTGTATCTGCCACTCCATAGGTGCCGGTAATATTAGCGTCGGGGTCCGGGCGCACAAAGGCTATGTTCAAATAATCAAGCTCGCCGCCTGTGGCGCACTTCTCTACCCCAGAAGCAGTTGTTACGCAAATGTCGCGTATGTTGTCGCCGCTCGCAATTCTGACTTTTTCCAAACATTCAATATTTGAGGGCGAGGAGCAATCCTCTCCGGCATAATCGTATTTCTTGTTATTATTTCCATCGCTGTAAAGAACAAAAGAGGAGTTGTCGGCGGGCGTGAAATACACGCCGTAGCCGGGAAAAATGGCCGAACCGGCCGTGGTTTCCTTTACCGAAAGACCGTAAACTTGGGCCTGTCTTATCTCTAGGGCAATTTGATGAGCAAGATTTTGAACTGAAACCTTGCGGCTGAAAGAGGGGTAATTGGCCAAAATAACGGATGACACAATCATAAAAATTCCAACCACCACAACAAGCTCAACAAGAGTGTACCCCCTGGAGACAGTTTGTGGTCTGTGGTCTATAGTCTGTAGTTTCATTATAGATTTTTGCGTTCAAGCTAGGAAATAACCAAGAACGAGAAAAGTTTTTCGGCGGGAACAATAAGGGCCATAAAAGTTCCAAGAACAAGAAACGGCGCAAAAGGTATTTCACTCTTCATTGTAAAGCGTTTTGATTTAAAGCACAATAAAATTAAGGCAAAAAGACCACCGGCCCAAAAGGACATAACAAGAGCGAAAAGCCCTTGAGAGAGCCCCAAGAGCCAACCCATGCCCAAGGCTAGCTTGGCATCGCCAAAACCCATAAGTCTCCCGCCCGACAATAAAAAAAGGAGGGCGAAGGGCAGAGCTAAGGCGGGGCCGGCCAAAATTGACCATAGAATTTCCTCGTCTGTCCCCGCGAAAAAAATTGGACGAAGTATGGACGCTAAAATAAAAATATACGCTATGCCATCGGGAATAATTTTATGGCGAATATCATAAGCAGCAATGACAATGAGCAAACTGCCCATAAACCACATATACAAAGTGTAAAAAAGAAGTTCTGTTCCGATATAAATTCCCTTCGTATATATATATATGATAGTAAAAAACAAGGCGGTTGCGAGTTCAACCAAGGGATATTGGAGCGACAATCTGGACTTGCACGTGGCGCAACGTCCGGAAAGCATAAAAAAAGACATAATCGGCAACATCTCGTACCAATTGAGCTCTTTCCCGCAATAAAGGCAAAAAGACCTCCCACCTAAAGTCAAACCAGTGTTATGGCGATAAACTACAACATTTAAAAAACTGCCGATTATTGAGCCGAAAATAAACGCAAATATTATAAATACGTTACTCATTATTCGTGTGCACTACCCGCCCGACCCGTCCGAACGTATCATCCGGGCGGAC
>JBBTTL010000030.1:0-3429 GCA_038064275.1 Patescibacteria group bacterium
TATTCGGGTTCTTTGCCGTGCTGGCTGTGATTATTTTTTCGGGGATTTTGCCTATAGGCACCGGCACGAGCGGAATGACGGGGGACGTACTCGTTTGGGGAACTATCCGGGAAGATGTCATAGGGCCGCTGCTTGATGACTTTAGCAACAAGAATAAAAATATCAGAATTACCTACGTTGAAAAAAACCCCGCTACTTTTGATAAAGAATTTATTGAAGCCCTTGCATCCGGGCGGGGTCCAGACTTGTTTTTCTTACCCCAGGATTTTATTTTGAAATATGAAGATAAAATATTGCCGATTCCGTACGCAATGATTTCCGAGCGTGATTTTAAAAATACCTATATTGAAGAAGGGGAATTATATTTGGCAGCAAATGGTATTTTGGGCCTGCCTATTACCGTTGACCCGATGGTAATGTATTGGAACAGAGACATTTTTTCTTCCGCGGCAATTGCCGCACCTCCTTCATATTGGGATGAATTTTTGACTGAAGCACCCCTCTTAACAAAAAAAGACAATGCTCAAAATATAACACGGAGTGCCGTCGCCCTCGGAGAATTTCGCAATATTTCTTACGCCAAAGACATTTTGGCCACCCTCCTTCTGCAACTGGGAAATAAATTAGTTGTCCGCGATTCGGACGGAAAACCGGAAGCAGTCTTTATGGAAGTTATCAATCAGGAAATCCGAACGGCCGAAACGGTTTTCAGATTTTTCACCCAATTTTCCGACCCCGCAAAGCCCGCATATTCATGGAATCGCTCGCTCCCGTCTTCCAAGCAAAGTTTTATTTCCGAACGCCTGGCGGTGTATTTCGGCTATGCCTCGGAAATACTGGAATTACGGGACAAAAATCCCCATCTCAATTTTGACGCTGCCGGGATGCCGCAGCCTCGCGAGAATAATACGAAATTGAATTTTGGCAGAATGGAGGCTATGGCCGTAACTCGTATCTCAAAAAACCCGGCAGTAGCTCTTGCGGTAGCTTCTTATATGTCGGATAAAGATTTCGCCTTA
Source organism: Patescibacteria group bacterium (assembly GCA_038064275.1). Taxonomy (GTDB): domain Bacteria; phylum Patescibacteriota; class Minisyncoccia; order Phycocordibacterales; family VMEP01; genus JAUYLU01. Next base: position 1,020 of record JBBTTL010000030.1, read on the forward strand.
CAGCTTTCAGGTAAGTTATATTTGCCGCCCGCCAGGCGCGACCTGCTTTCCGCAAAGCCCCAGGATCCGTACTTAAGGATTTTTTACGACTCTGCGCTCACTTCGCGCGGCTGGCTTGACCCAACGCCTGAAGGGACCGATAAGATTTTTGGTGAAGCCGTGAGCGGCATAACGGGAGGCAAATATAAGGTGAGCGAAGCGATTGGTGCTGCTTCCGAAGAGCTGGAAAAAATTTTATCCCGTTAAAAATCTATGAAAAAATATTATCCATTTGTTTCTCATCTGGTTTGTTTATCTCTTATCATGATATTCGCCTTTGCCCCCAATACTTCTTTCGGCAAAGGACTGGTGCCGTGCGGAGGGGCGGGCGAGAAGCCTTGCGGGTTTGCTGATTTGGTCCAGCTGGCAAACGAAATAATAAAATTTCTGATTAAAATAGGCGCCGTTTTGGCGGCCATTTCCATAAGCTATGCCGGCTGGCTATATATAACGGGCGGGTCCGACAAAAAGAACGAAGCCAGAGCCATTTTTGTGAAAGTGTTTTGGGGTTTCGTGATGATGCTCGCCGCCTGGCTTATTGTCAGCCTCGTTTTGAAATCGCTCGGATACCAAGGTGTGGGGATTGATTTTCTAGGCAACATTGCAAAATAGAGATATATAACTGGATACAATTATCCAAACAACCATTAATGACGGCAGTCTGACTGCCGTCATTAAAAACAACATCGACATCGCTCTGGCATTGGCGGGCGGGTCGGCCAAATCGCAAGAACTTGCCAGCTCTTCCATTTTCCCTCACTACCGATTATACTTTTTATATGACAAATTGCGAAGCAAAAACAATCGTCTTAAAATCAGTCGTTTTCATGTTTGTTTTTTTCGTTTTGGCTATTCCTCTATTCTTTGCTTACGCGGCTACGGGCGTGCTTGAGAATCCCTTAAGAGGCACTAATGATTTAACTACGCTTATTATTAAAATTTTAGGGGCGGTGGTGAAAATCGGCGGGTACGTGGCGGTGCTGGCCATTATTTGGTCCGGCTTTTTGTTCGTCAAGGCGCAGGGGAATAAAACAGAACTGGAAACTGCCAAAAGCACGTTTATGTACACAATCATCGGCGTGGCCGTTCTTCTTGCCGCCCAAGGACTGGCCCTTGCCTTAGGCGAAACAATAAAATCAGTAGTAAGATAATTATGAAAAAAATTATATATATTGGGACGCTCGCATTATTTCCCACGGTTGCTTTCGGGGCAAGGTTCAACAATCTTGCCGACCTCTTCAATTTTTTCACTAATTTAATCAATCAGGCGGTTATTCCTCTGTTTGTGGCCCTGGCTTTCGTTTGGTTTTTGTGGGGAATAGTGATGTTTGTCAAAAACGCAACCGATGAGACTAAGCGCAAGGAGGGAAAACAGTTTATGATTTGGGCCGTTATCGCCCTTTTTGTGATGATATCCGTGTGGGGGTTGGTGGGGGTGCTTACCAACATATTTGATATAAGAGTAGGGCTTCCGCGTTTTCCCACCGGCGGATACACCCCTTCAAGCGATTGTGTTGCGCGGTATGGGGCAGCGGATTGCGCGGCATATGGTCAGGCCGGGTTTTAGCCGAAATCCACAGCCCCCCTTTCTTAATTTGAGCTTTGTGTGTTAAAATTTAGCAAGTTAATGTTATTAGCAAATAATTAAATCTTATGAAAAAAGCTATCGTAATTTCAGGCGCCTTGGCAATGCCGCTTATGGTTTCCGCTCAACAGATTGTGGTGATATTGAGCCGTTTTAGGCAAATATTAGACCTCTTGATACCCATCTTTATTACTCTCGCCGTTCTGTTTTTCTTTTGGGGTCTTATTATGTATATAAAAGCTGGTGGCGGTACGGAGCAAAAAGATACGGGCAAGTTCTATATGATCTGGGCGGTCATCGCCCTTTTCGTGATGGTTTCCATATTCGGCATTATCGGATTGATAGGCAACACCTTTGACATCCGCCAAGGCCAAACTATTATTCTTCCTCAAGTACCGGTCAGGTAATCTGTAATTTATGTTTCCTCTTGTCGCATATGCGGCTTCTCCGGACACCCTGGACGGTTTTCTCGGGCGGGTCAGCCAATACATCTTAAATCCGCTTATCGGACTCGTTTTTGCCGCGGCTATGGTCTATTTTCTCTGGGGAGTGTTTGATTTTATAAGAAATAATGAGAACGATACCGACAGAGAGGAGGGGAAAAAACACATGCTGTGGGGAATTATCGGTATGTTTATTATGGTTGCCGTCTATGGCATCATTGGAATAATTACCGGAACATTCGCTCCAGATGTGCGTTTGCCGAGGTAGCCGACGTTGTTTGGCGAAGTTTAGGAAAGGAGCAAAAAAGTCTATCCATTTTGATAGACTTTTTTGACAATGTGG
>JBBTTL010000031.1:0-1642 GCA_038064275.1 Patescibacteria group bacterium
TTAAACGGAACGCCTAGGTGTGTGAAAAAAGCGCGGGCTTCTTCCGCATTTTTCGCGGTGGTAACTATCGTAATCGCCAATCCAAACACGTCTTTGATGTCTTCATCGGCCGTTTCCGGGAAAATGGTGTGTTCTTTTATGCCGATGGTTAGGTTGCCCATCTCGTCAACGGCGGTGCGGTTAATCCCCTTAAAATCTTTGGTGCGGGGCAAAGAAACATTGAGCAAACGGTCAAGAAAAAGCCGCATGCGTTTCCCGCGAAGGGTCGCCATTATGCCGATAGTTTCGCCTTGTCTTGATTTAAATGTGGCGATTGACTTCTTGGCCCCGCGCAAAGACGGTTTTTGTCCGACAATTTTTACCAAACGCTCCACGATAAAGTCGTTGCGTTTCTTGTCTTTTTTAATTTGAGATCCGGTACCGGAACTAACCACAACTTTGGTGAGTCGTGGCGCTTGCATAACGTTTTTATAACTAAACTCGCTTTTGAGCTTGTTGTACGCTTCTTTTTCTTTTTCTTGTATGGTTTTTTGTTTCATGATACTAATTACGAATTTACGAATGATATTTGTATATTGGTACTGATTTGTAATTCGTATGTTAAATCTCCACTCCGCTTTTCTTGCTCACGCGCGCAACTTTTTTGCCTTTCTTTACGAATCCGATTCGCGTTGCCTTTCCGGTCTTAGGGTCAACTAAGGCCACATTGGACGCATCAATAGGAAGGGCCACGAAAATTATAGTCCCTTTTTGGCCGCTTTTACGCGCGCGCTCGTGGCGCTTTACCACGTTAACCCCTTCCACCACCACTTTTCCCGCATCGGGTAATACGAGAGTAACAGAGCCTTTTTTCCCCTTGTCTTTGCCTGAAAGCACTATTATATTATCGCCCTTTTTTATATACATGATAAAAATTAAAAGTGTAAAGCTAAAAATTAAAAGTATTTAAATCCATAATATATAATATTTTACGTTTTGCGCTTTAAATTTTACACTAAAGAACTTCCTGTGCCAAAGAGATTATTTTTTGGTACCCCCGCTCGCCTATCTCCCGCGGAATCGGACCGAAAACTCGTCCTGCTTTGGGTTCCCCTTTTTCGTCAATAATCACCACCGCATTGTCGTCAAAAGAAATATACGAACCGTCTTTTCTGCGAAACGGTTTTTTTTGCCTGACGATAATGCCTCGAACAACGTCTTTCTTTTTAACAAGCTTGCGCGGTTCGGCAAGTTTAATGGAAAGCACCACCATGTCCCCGATTTCCGCGTAACGTCGTTTTGACCCGCCCAAGATTTTAAACGCCCGGCCTTCTTTTCCGCCGGAGTTGTCTGTAATTATTACGTTGGTGCCTGCTTGTATCATGATTGATTTCCTTAATACTTTCTACTTAATACTTTCTACTACTTTAAAGTGTTTGTCCTTTGAGATCGGCCGCGTCTCTTCTATGGTTACGATGCTGCCTAAGGCAGGCATATCTTTTTCTACATGCGCCTTGAAACGCTTGTCAATTTTCATATATTTGCCGTATTTCGGATGCTTCACATAGCGCGACACTAAAACCACCACGGTTTTATTCATTTTGTCGGAGACTACTTTCCCCTTGAGGCGTTTTCTATGCGTTTGTGTTTTTTTGTCCGTCAT
>JBBTTL010000031.1:1742-6847 GCA_038064275.1 Patescibacteria group bacterium
CTAATTTCGGTCATAATACGGGCGATATCTTTCCGCAGATTCGCGCCTTCTTTTAGATTCTTAACTTTACTGCCGGATATGCCGAAACGAAACATTCGGATAGCCTCGCGCTTTTCGGCAAGAAGTTTTGTAAGGTCTTCTATTTTCTTTGACTTTAATTCGGACATGATTGAAGTTTAAAACGTAAAATTTAAAATTAAAAACATGAAACCCGACAAAATATTCCGAGCCCCGTCTCTCTTTTTAATTTTTACTTTTACGTTTTTCATTTTATACGAGATATCTTGAAACAATCTTCGTCTTAAGGGGAAGTTTAGTCCCGGCTTTTCTAAGCGCCTCGCGGGCGATTGGCTCCGCCACTCCGTCAACTTCAAAAACAACCCGTCCCGGTTTTACTTGTATTTCGTACCCTTGCGGATCGCCTTTACCTTTGCCCATGGGAGTTTCCGCCGCCTTTTGAGTAAACGGCCTGTCGGGAAAAATCCTAATCCAAGACTTGCCGGTTTTACCGAGTTCCCGCGACATTGCTCGCCTTGCCGCTTCTATCTGATTTGACCTGACTCGCGCCGAAGAAATCGCTTTCAATCCGAACGACCCGAACGACACCAAAGTACCGCGCGTTTCCTTGGCCCCCGAAATATTTTTTCGGTCGGAATGCCACTTTCTGAATTTTACTTTTTTGGGAAACAGCATGATTTTAGTAGTATATAGTTTTTAGCAATGAGCGTTTAGTGAAATCGTAATTTGAATTTGTGTTCTTCGTTTTAACTAATCGCTATTCGCCAATCGCTAGTTTTTAACTTTTGTTTTTTCGGAAAACACTTCCCCTTTATATATCCAAACTTTGACGCCGACATCTCCGTAAGGCAGGTGGGCTTTTTCGCGGGCGAAGTCTATGTCGGCGCGAAAGGTTTGCAGGGGAATGCCTCCTTTTTTTATTTCCTCACGACGCGCCATATCCGCGCCACCCAAGCGGCCAGCCAGGGCAATCTTCGCTCCTTTGACATCGCGATTGGCCATCACCTTGTCTACAGTTTGCTTCAAAACTCGGCGAAAAGGAAGGCGCTTCTCAAGCCCTTCGGCGACCATATAAGCGACGATGGCGGCGTTTCCTTCAGGGGAAGGAACTTCTTGAATATCAATTTTAAACTCTTCGGGAATTCTGATTTTTAAGCGCCCCGTCTCTTTCAAGATATCTTGGCGAAGCTTGGCAGAACCTTCCCCGGACCTGCCTATAATCATTCCGGGGCGGGAAGTTTTTAAAATAATGCGCAGTTTTTTCTCGCTTCTTTCAATTTCAACCCCCGCCACATAAAAACCCCGCAGGCGTTTCTCCAAATACCCGCGAATCAAAACATCGCCCCGAAGCAGTTCCTGGTATTTTCCGCGCGTTCCGAACCAGCGGGATTTCCAATCGCGCAGAATTCCTAGTCTATGTGAAAATGGATGGACGACTTTTGACATAATAAAAATTAAAAATTTAAAGTTTAAAATTAAAAATATTTAAATCCTCTTTTTTGCGCTTTAAGTTTTTCATTTTACGTTTTTACTTTTTAGTTTCTTCAACTTCTCCTCAAGCACCAACATAACGTTGCTTGAGCGTTTTTTAATAGGAAAAGCCGAACCGCGGGCGCGGGGCATGCTTCTTTTAAGGGTTACCCCCTTATCAACGCGCAGTTCTTTGATTATCAAATTGTCGGCCAGAACGCCGGAATTATTTTTGGCATTGGCAACTCCCGAACGAATCAATTTCTCAAGAGGAGAGCCCGCTCGCTTTACCAAAACACGGAGTGCCGTAAGCGCTTCCGGGACGCGCTTTCCCTTCACCAAATCGGCCACAATGCGAACTTTGCGCGGAGACTGTCTGTAATTTGTAAGATATGCTTTCATCTTTTTGAGATATTAATTTAATGTTTATTTTATCTGCGTAAATCTGCGTTCGTTCTGCGTTAATCTGCGTCTTAAGTTATTTTGCTTCCTTTTTTCCGGTATCAGCCACAATGGCTTTGGCCGATTGGGCCGAGGCGATTTCCGCTTCTTTCTTTTTCTGCTCAAGCTCCTTTTGCATCTTGCCGCCGTGGCGAACGAATTTTCGGGTTAGAGAGAATTCTCCCAGTTTGTGTCCGACCATATCTTCCGTCACAAGCACCTCTATGTGGGCCTTGCCGTTATGCACGCCAAAAGTAAAACCCACCATTTCGGGCGAAATATCACTGCGCCTTGCCCACGTTTTGACAACGCCCGCTTGGTCCGGTTTCTTGCCGGAAATTTTTTTGAGCAAGCGCTCGTCAACATAAGGTCCCTTTTTTAGTGATCGCATAATTAAAACGAGCTCTAACGAGCTTGTGGCTCATAGTATCAGATTAAAGGGGCTTGTCAATTCTGAAAAGCCGTCCGCAAGATGCGAGACGGCTTTTATTTTTTGTTTACTGATTTTCTTTCCTCTTCTTGCCCACGCGGCGGCGGGAAACGATAAACACATTTGAATACTTTTTGGGGGTGCGGGTTTTCTGGCCCTTGCCGGATGGCTTGCCCCAGGCCGTTTTGGCCCGGCGAAGTCCTCTGCCCTGACGTCCTTCACCTCCGCCGTGCGGATGGTCAACTGGGTTCATAGCTGTACCTCGGACAGTCGGCCTGATACCCAACCAGCGCGAACGACCGGCCTTGCCGATGTTGCGCAATTTATATTCTTCGTTTGACACTTCGCCTATAGACGCAAAAGAGCGGTCTGTAACCTTGCGCACTTCGGTTGAAGGGAGTTTCAAGCTGGTATATCCGTCCGCCTGGGCCACTACTTCGGCAAAAACTCCGGCGCTTCGCACAAGCTTGGCTCCGCCTCTCGGTTTAATTTCAATATTATAAACGAATACTCCAACCGGAATTTTAAAAAGGGGCAGTCGGTTGCCGGGCGCAAGCGATGCTTTCTCTCCGGTAATCACCGTGTCACCCACGCTTATCTTTTTAGGCAAAAGCGCGTAGCGGCGTTCGCCGTCTGCATAAAGGAGAAGGCCGATGAAGCCGGAGCGGTTCGGGTCGTACTCAACGGTTTCCACTCGCGCCGGAATATCAATTTTGTTGTATAAAAAATCAATCTCGCGATAACTGCGCTTGTGTCCTCCGCCCTTGTGGCGCACGGTAATCCGGCCAAAGGCGTTTCTGCCGACATCGCGTTTGCCGCCCACAGTCAGGGCCTTGTGCGGTTTTGAGGCAGTCAAAACACCCCGATAAGAAACGGTTGACATATGGCGCCTTGACGGAGTTGTGGGTCTATAAAATTTCATAAAATTAAAAACGTAAAATTAAAAATCTATAATGCATGATATTTTGCGTTTTAAGATTTTCATTTTAAGTTATTCATATTATTCGTATCATTCAATCTCATTCGTAACCATTCGTTACACGAACTCTATCTTCTCTCCTTTTTTTAAATATACCAGCGCTTTCTTTCCGCCGCCTTTCACCCCGGGCTTGCCGCGCACCACAATGCGCTTCTTCGGGACTGTAACAATATTGATTCTAATCGGCTTCACTTTGTATAAGGCATTTATAGCAAGCGCCACCAACGCTTTATTGGCGCCGCGCGCCACATCAAACGTATAAACATTCGCCTCCCCGAGCCGGGTGGCTTTCTCGGTAATGCGCGGCCGCACAAGCACATCCGAAAGCTGGCGCGTCATATTTTTAATATTATTTTGAGTTACTTTGAGAGCCATGAATAATTTTAAGTTTAGAATTATTTTTTTCCAAGCCGCTTTTCAATAAGCGGGATTGACTCCTTTGGACCAACCATCACTATATATCGGTGTGTTGCGAGGTCAAGGGCGCTTAGGTTCTTCACTTCCCCGATTTCCATCTGGAGGATATTGCGGAAGCTTTTCTCAAGCTTAATCTCTCTTTTCGGGAGTGCCAAATAAACATTGCTCTCTTTTTTGTGCGTCAAGTTTTCAAATCCTTTTACTTTGGAAAGGGCCAGAAGAACGCCGTTGGCTTCTTTTGTCTTCGCCGCCTTAAGAACGATGGCGTCCACAAAAATAATTTTACCGCTTCGGAATTTTTCGCTCATTAAAGCTACAAAAGCTCTGGCGTTCGTTTTTTTATTGATTTTCTTGTCATAGTTGCGCTCGGAAAGCGGTCCGTGAGTCACTCCGCCGCCGCGCCAAATGGGACTGCGCCTTGAGCCGTGCCGAGCCCGGCCGGTGCCTTTCTGTTGCCATGGTTTCTTGCCGCCGCCGCGAACTTCACTGCGACCCTTGCTGTCAGCCGTACCGCTTCGGGCATTAGACCTCATAGAAAACACCACCTGATGCACCATGTCGGCGTTCCACTTTGCGCCAAAAACGCTTGGGGGCAAAGCAAATGTCCCAGACTTTTCCCCTTCTTGGTTATATACAATTGTTTCTAATTTCTTTTCTATTCCGTTAGCGGCAGATTGTGTTCGCACCGCAACCTTAGAAACTTTCTTATTTGTCTTTTCTTTATCGTTTTCCATATATTTATTTTGCGACAATTTCAACTAATGTTCCCCTGCGCCCAGGAACAGCCCCAGACAACAGAATCAAATTAGCCTCAAGGTTCACATGCAAAACTTTCAGATTTTTAACCGTAATGCGATCTCCTCCCATTCGTCCGGCCATGCGCTTGTTTTTAATTACCCTCTGCGGCCAAGTAGCACCGATAGAGCCGGCTTCTCTTTCGGAATGTTTCTGTCCGTGCGTGCGCGGGCCGCCATGAAAACCGTGTCGCTTGACCACCCCCTGAAACCCCTTGCCTTTGGAGATGGCGCTCACTTCTACGGTATCACCCGGTTTGAACGCTGAAATATCAATGCTTGCGCCGCGGGCATATTCCTTGGCCTCATCTGCTGAAAGCCTAAATTCTTTCAGTCCCTTAACGGCCGGAATTTCTTTCAAATGTCCAAGTTCCGCTTTTGTCAGTCTTTCTTTTTTTTGGATTCCGTATCCGACCTGCACTGCGCTGTATTTATCGCGCTTCTCGTCGCGAACTTCCGTTACAACCATCGGTTCGGCTTTAATTATCGTGCAAGCATATGCCCGCCCGTCTTCGGCGAAAAATTGGGTCATATTCTGTTTTGTGCCGATGATGAA
>JBBTTL010000032.1:0-2970 GCA_038064275.1 Patescibacteria group bacterium
CATACCGAAGTGGACGACAGCGCGGCGGCTTTGATATTGCAGAGGTATCTTGACAGACAGAAGGGTTAGAGAATAGCGATTAGCGATTAGTTATTTCCGCCAGAGGCGCCTGCCCGTCCGTCAGGCGGGGATCAGCCTTGGGCTGAAGTTATTAGCGTTGAGCGATTAGTTAGTGGAAGAAACAATAATTACAATACCGAATAAGTCACTATGCGCTAATCGCTAATATCTCCCTGTGGTATACTTTTATTGAAATGGCCAATATCTTTTCTAAACTTTTTCCGCCCCCGAATTTTTTGCGCATGTCTTCTGTCGGACTTGATATTTCCGATAAGTCGGTGAGATTTCTTGGTTTCCGCCAAGAAAAAGACGGGTTTAGAATTGACCGTTTCGCGGAGATAAAATTGGATTCCGGCGTCGTTTCGTCAGGAAAAATAAAAGACGAGAATAAAATTAAAGAAGCGCTTTCGGCTCTCGCCGTGGAGCACAATTTGAAATTTATTCGGGCGTCGCTACCCGAAGAAGAGGCTTATCTTTTCAGTATGAATTTGCCCAAGGTTTCAAAAAATGAATTGCGGGAAAGCATTTCGCTCCAACTTGAGGAGTACGCTCCCATAAAGGTCGCGGAAGCGGTCTTTGATTATGAAATCATCAATGAATCGTCAAACGGTTTTGAATTGGAAGTATCGGCCATTCCCGGAACTGTCGTTGAAAACTACACAAAAATTTTCAGAGAAAGCGGCCTTGTGCCGATCAGTTTTGAAATTGAAGCACAAGCCATCGCTCGGGCCGCGGTTATGAGAGGCGACCCGGGCACGTATATGCTTATTGATATCGGCCAGGCCCAAACCGGAATTTCAATTGTTTCGGCCGGGACGGCGCTTTTTACTTCAACGCTTGAAATCGGCGGGATACTTATAACAGAGGCCATCGCCCAAAGTTTTTCAATAAGCGCCACGGAAGCTGAGAAGATAAAAAAAGAAAAGGGGCTTATTAACAATAAGGGCAGAAAGAAAGGGGATAAGGATGTCTTCACCGCCGTTTTGGGCCCCCTTACGCTTCTCCGGGACGAAATTAACAAACACTATATATATTGGCATACCCACAAAGAGACGGAGTCCGGCGCTGTTCGTAAAATTGAAAAACTGATTTTATGCGGCGGAGAGGCGAACCTCAAGGGACTGCCTGATTATTTGGCAAAAAGCATGAGAGTGAAAGTAGAGCTTGCCGATGTGTGGCGCAATGTCCCTAAATCCAAAGACTATGTTCCGGAAATTGTTTTTGGCGAGTCGCTTACTTACGCCACAGCGGTGGGGCTTGCCCTAAGAGACGCTCAATATGATTAATTTACTTCCCGATTCCCAAAAAGAAATAGTCCGCGCGGAATATAGAAAGCGCCTGCTTGCCGCTTCCGCGTTGCTTGTAATGCTCTCCATTGTCATCGCAATAGTCTCTCTGTTTCCGTCGTATTTCATCGCCAGAACTAAATATGTCGCCTTAAAAGACAGGGCGGACGCGCTTAACGTACAGGGGAAGAAAGTAGACATGTCAAAGGTGACTTTAATTATTCAGGATTTGAATGAAAAACTGCTGTTGCTTCGCACGGAGAAAAAAAATACCGAGGTCGGCTCTATTATTTTTAAGCTTGTTGAAAATATTCCCCCGGCAATAAAAATATCAAGCATCACTTATGAAAAACGGGGAGAGACGGCCAAGATGGATATTGCCGGAGTGGCAAGAAAAAGAGAAGCACTGATAACCTTTGTGGACAGATTGAAAAAAGAGAAACTTTTTTCGGAAGTTTATTCTCCGGTATCCAATCTGGTTAAAGACACGGACATCTCTTTTAATATTCAGATAGGCATCGTGCCTTGAGAAAACCGCCTTATGGAAAATAAAAATAAATTTTTGCGTTCCCCCCTCGTCTTGCTTGGAGCATTGGTCCTTGCCCTTGTGCTTGGATATGGGTATTTTTTCTATTCCATAATGGACAAGAACGATGAAGCTTCTCTGATAAGGGGCGATATAGCCCTGAAAGAAAAAAGAGAAAATCGCGCCATGGTGGAGAGGAACCTGATTCGCGGAACCGAAAAAGAGCGCCAGATTCTTGATAATTATTTCATTAATTCCACTTCTATAATTTCTTTCATAGAACGGCTTGAATCAATCGGGCGCGCCTCAAGAGTCCTTTTGACGCTTTCTTCCGTTGACATTGATAACGAGCGCAAAAACGCGCTTAAGATTAATATTAGGATGACAGGCAAATTTTCGGGAATTTATTATATGATTTCTTTAATTGAGGCAATGCCCTATGAAATCGACGTGACTCGTCTTTCAATCAGCAAACCCGCCAGTTTTTCATCCGCCAAAGACGACGGTCTGTGGGAGGGCGATATAAGCATTGAGCTTTTCAGCTTTATTTCATCCAAATAAGACAAATCGGATATATGTTTGAAAAATATTTAAAAATTATTAAAGACAGAATCTCGGCTTCGTCTGACCGCGACCCTCAAAAAGAAGTCATTTTGCCGGAGAGAGATTGGCAACGGGTGATAGTTTTGTTCATTGTCATTAATATTTTTGTGGCGTTTTTGAACGCTTCCTTTTTCTATTATATAAACAATGACGATACCTTTACATACGGAGGAGGAATTGACGCGTCAATAAGCAGTACCAGCAGAAACAAAATTGAAAAGGCAATTTTATATCTTAAAGAAAAAGAGGCCAAGGAAAATTACCTTCTTTCCCACAGGCCGGAGATTGCCGACCCGTCGAGGTAACTAAAAATTAAAAAGTAAAAACTTAAAAATAAAAACGCGGAACAAGAGACGGTGCGGACATTTGATAGGTTCAGTCATTTGTTGTAAGTTGTAGGTTACAAGTTGTGAGTTAATTGCCGCCCTCGTAGCATAATGGATAGTGCTGCGGACTTCTAAGCCGTAGATGCAGGTTCGATTCCTGCCGAGGGCA
>JBBTTL010000033.1:0-2555 GCA_038064275.1 Patescibacteria group bacterium
AGGGAATTTGATGAGGAAAAACTAAAAGAACTTGCTGATTCCGTCCGCCAGTATGGAATTCTCCAACCCCTGGTGGTCACCCGCCGCGAAGTGGCCAAAGAAGACGGCGGGCTTGCTGTAGAGTACGAGCTTATAGCCGGCGAGCGCCGTTTGCGGGCCTCAAAAATCGCCGGATTGGCTCAAGTGCCGGTACTCATTCGCGTCGGAGACGATTCCAAAACAAAACTAGAACTTGCTATCATTGAAAACATTCAGCGCGAGGACCTCAATCCTGTGGACCGCGCCAAAGCATTTGATCGGTTGATAAAAGAATTCAATTTCAAGCATACAGAAATCGCTAAAAAGATAGGTAAAAGCCGCGAATATGTTTCAAACAGTGTTCGACTCATCAATCTTCCCGAAGAAATACTGGCCGCTCTCTCGGAAGGGAAAATTACGGAAGGGCACTCAAGGCCGCTTATGATGCTTTCGGATAGACTGGAAGAGCAAAAAAAACTTTTTGACGAAATTTTGCAGAAAAGAATGACCGTACGCGAGGCGGAAGGAGTGGCCAGGCGCATTGCCCAGGACCGCGTGCGAAAAAAAGACAGAATGTTTGACGCGGATATCATGGCCCTTGAAGAAAACCTGACCGAAACTCTTGGAACACGCGTGCAGATAAATAAGCGCGAGAATGGCGGTAAAATCACGATTGATTTCTTTTCAGACAGCGACCTTGAAATGATAGTAAATCTTATCAAATCCAAAAATGAACCGCGCGAGAGCGCGATGGAGAAAACGCCGGGGGACGAGGCTCCCGCAGACGAGACAACCCCTCTTTTAGCCGACGAAAAACCGGAATTTCAGTCCGCGGCCCCCGTTGACGACCGTTCAAAAGAAGAAATAAAGAAAGAAGAGGAGGACCTCTATAATATAAAAAATTTTTCCATCTAAAACGGCAGGAAATCAAATTTTGAATTTTCCGGCTATAAATTTTTTGAACGGATTATTGGCATCCAGATAATTTCTGATATGTCTTTTGGCGAGCGTCGTTTTGGCATAGTCAAGCCATTTTGATTTTGGGGTGGCGGTTTTTTTGGTATCAATCCGCACAATATCTCCGTTACGAAGCTTCGTGTCAAGAGGAACCAATTTACCGTTTACTATGGCTCCGGCAACATGGTCGCCGATATCGGAATGGATGGCGTAGGCGAAATCAATCGGGCTTGATTCGTCCGGCAAGTCAATAACATCTCCTTTAGGAGTAAAAACAAAAGCGCGATATTTGAAAAAATCCATTTTTAGATTTTCCAAAAATTCGCCGGAATGAGAAACATTCTTTTGCCACTCAAGCAGTTGTTTTACCCAGGCGATGTTCTGGCCGGGCGTTTCTTTGCCGTGTTCTTTATAAAACAAGTGCGAGGCGATGCCATATTCCGCCTCATGGTGCATTTGTTCCGTGCGTATCTGGATTTCCACAACCCCGCCATCGCCGGTAAAAATAGTCGTGTGGAGACTCCTGTAACCGTTCGGTTTCGGCAGGGCGATATAGTCTTTGATTCTACCGGGCAACGGCCTCCATAGCCGGTGAATTATACCAAGAGTCCTGTAGCAATCTTCAACGTTTTTCACGATTACGCGGAGGGCCACAAGGTCATATACCTTTGATATGTCCATGTCTCTTTTCTCAAGTTTTTTATAGAGACTATAAAGATGCTTTACCCGATATTCCGTTTTGACCCCGGATATTCCTTCACTGGCCAGTTCCTTTTGCAAAACGCGGTGTATTTTTTCAACGTCTTTTTCGTTCATGCTCCGCCCCCCCTTAAGAAGTTCTTTTACTTTTTCAAATTCATTCGGAAACGCGTAGGGGAAAGCGGCGTTTTCCAATTCGCTTCTGATGCGGCCCATTCCGAGGCGGTCCGCCAAGCGGGCGTGGATTTCAAGCGTTTCAAGGGCAATGCGCCGCTGTTTTTCTTTCGGCACATGCTTTAACGTTTGAACGTTGTGCAAGCGGTCAGCAAGTTTTATGACGAGCACTCTTATATCTACCGCCATGGCGATGAAAAATTTGCGCAAGCTTTCTATGTGCCTGTCCAGTCCGCGGTATTTCAATTTACCAAGTTTCGTCACCCCTTTCACCAAAAAGGCGATTTCTTGCCCGAATTCTTTTTCTATTTCCGTTTCGGAAACGTGCGCGTCTTCAATAGTGTCGTGCAAAAAACCCGCGGCAATGGTAGCTGAGTCCATTTTCATCAGGGCTAAATTTTTAGCCACAAGGAACACGTGATTGAAATACGGTTCTCCGGAAAAGCGTTTTTGGCCGGAATGAACCCTCTCCGCGAACGCATAAGCTTTTTCAATCAGGCCGGTTTCTTCCTTTGAAATTGGCCCCATGAGGTCAAAAATTTCTTTGACGTTTGTCATATATCCAGTATAGCCACTCCCGCAAGAGTTTCAAAGAGTTGAATTACCCAAATTAGTTCATAGACTGCGGCACTATTTTATTTGTGTAATTTTATGAGGATTATGCATTGTGCATTGTTTGTCGCTGCAACGTTCAGGTATGGTTTTAG
>JBBTTL010000033.1:2655-4760 GCA_038064275.1 Patescibacteria group bacterium
GTTTTAGTGCCTTGCATCATAAGTTCGTTGCAGAGGACGCAATTTTTTCCCGTAGGTTTCGCTTTAATGGCGTATTTGCACTTGGGATAGTTTGAACAGCTGTAAAAGAGGCCGAACTTACCACGGCGTTCTACCATAGAACCCGCGTTACATTTCGGACAGGCAACGCCAGTATTGGCGCGCTCTTCTTCCTCCTTGCTTTTTTTGATGAACTTGCATTTCGGATAATTTGAACAGGCCACAAAACGTCCGAAGCGTCCGTCGCGTTCAACCAACTTTCCGTTTTTACAATCGGGGCAAGCTTCACCGGTTTCTTTCGGCCCTAGAAGCTCATTTCCGTCAATCGTTCTCGCCCCCGTGCAGTCAGGAAATTTAGAGCAGGATAAAAATTTTCCGGTGCGCCCCAACTTCACAACCATAGAGCCTCCGCATTTTGGGCATTTTATGCCCTCCGGAGCTTCTCCCAAAGTAGTCAGCTTATCAATTTTTTCTTTTGATTTAACGTCTTTTTGAAACGGCCCGTAAAAATCCTTGAGAGTTTTGACATAATCGCGCTTTCCCTCGGCTATCTCATCAAGTTCCCGCTCCATTTCCGCCGTGAAAGTATCGCTTATATACTCTCCGAAGTTGTTTTCAAGAAAAGTACTGACTACATCGCCGGTGTCGGTGGGGTAAAGCGTTTTCTGGATTTTTTCAACATAACCGCGGTCAATGATAGTTTTTATAATACTGGCGTATGTTGAGGGCCGGCCGATATCTCGTTTTTCAAGCTCTTTGATAAGTCCCGCTTCCGTGTAGCGCCCCGGAGGTTCTGTTTCTTTTGCTTCCGAAGAAAGCTCAACCAGCCGCAGGGTTTCGCCGATTTCCATTTTGGGCAGTTCAACATCTTCTCCTCGAGCGTCGGGGTCTCCCTTAAACCATCCGTCAAAAAGAGTACGGCTTCCGGTGGTTGAAAAATCGGGAATGGTATTTTCTAGAACGTTGGCGCGTACTTTAGTGCTCATTATGCGCGCCGAGGACATTTGTGAAGCGATGGTTCGCCCCCAAATAAGGCGGTATAGTTTTTTCTCATCTTCAAGCATTCCTGCCGACATAACGCTTATTTTGGTTGGACGAATGGCTTCATGGGCCTCTTGGGCGTTTTTGCTTTTAGTTTTGAAATCGCGCACGGTAACGTATTCATTTCTGAATCTTTTTTCAATCTCGCGGGCAATCTCGGCTTGAGCGCCCTTTGATAGCGTGATTGAGTCCGTGCGCATATAAGTGATATATCCTTTTTCGTATAATTTTTGGGCCAAAGACATCGTCCGCGACGGGGCGAAACCCAAACGCGAACTTGCGGTTTGTTGAAGGGTTGAAGTAATAAACGGGGCGCGGGGGTTGCGCGACACCTCGGTTTCTTTGATGTCTTTTACAAGCCATTTCTCCTCACGGCCTATTTTTAAAATACGTTCTACTTCTTTTTCATCGCGGGGCTCTTCTTCACAAGCAAGGTCTATTTTTTGGTCTCGGCGGGTTTTAAATTCCCCCGTGATTCTCCAGAATTTTTCGGGCACAAAAACACGTATTTCGCGCTCGCGTTCCATAATAATGCGAAGAGCGGGGGATTGGACCCGTCCGGCAGAAAGCCCATACCTGACCTTTTTCCAGATAAGACCGGATAAATCGTAGCCGACCAATCGGTCAAGCACCCTGCGGGCTTCTTGGGCTTTGCGCAAATTTTGGTCTATTTCTCGCGGATGGGCTATAGCTTCTTTTATGGCCTCCTCGGTGATTTCGTAAAAAACGACTCTTTTTGCGTTTTTTATTCCGCAGGCTTCTTCTATATGCCAGGCGATAGCTTCACCCTCGCGATCGGGGTCGGTGGCAAGCAACACAACGCTCGCTTTAAGAGACAGCTCTTTTAATTCAGCCACGATTTTATTTTTTCCCGGCGAGATTTCGTAGTGCGGAATAAAACCGGCATCTATGTCAATGGCTTTTTTGTTGCTTTTTGGCAAATCACGAATGTGTCCCACACTGGCTCTTACTTCGTACTCGTGATTCAAATATTTAGAAATTGTTTTTGCTTTTGAAGGAGACTCAACTATCATTAGCTTTAAACC
>JBBTTL010000033.1:4860-7834 GCA_038064275.1 Patescibacteria group bacterium
CCACCTAGGGACGCACGTCGTAAACGGGGTCGTCTCCGCTGAAATCCGCATTACTGCCGCCACACACGCCCTGCGAGGCGGGGGCGTCAAAATCCGTTTCTAGGGCGCCAGTATTGAGTGGCGTAATCTCAAGAGTCGCCCCCAAATGATAATTACCGCAGGTGTTACCGTCAAAGAGCGCGGCATAAAGATAATCGCCGCCGGTGGCCGGATCTTTGGGTATTGTCTTAATATATATCGGGACAAGAATGTCTCGATCAAGCGTTGCCGGATACGACTGATTGTCGTTGTAATAAAGCTGTAAGGCGTTTTGCAACTGTTTTATTTCGTCCACCCGTTTTGAATCGCGCGCCTTCTGGCGGCTGTTGGCAATCCCGTTCATTACGACACCGAGCAGAAGACCAATGATTGCCAGAGATACTATTAACTCTAATATGGTAAAACCGCGAGAGGAGTTAAATAGCGTCAAGCGTTGAGCGAAGAGTCCGGGGATTTTATTTTTGTATTTTTTTTTACGTATCATATTTTACGCTAATGGCTAAACGCTATTCTTTCTGTCAGTTATACAATATCACACCATTAAAATCGGGTACATTATAATTATCAACATTACTTAATACACGTATCCACATTCACATACCCTATTCGTTAAGGATATCTACAAACCATAGCACACAGTCAAAACGGAGCAAAATCAGCAACCCCTTATACTTAATACTTAATACTTAATACTACCCCCCAAATACTACCCCCTGATTAACACCTCATAATTTTTCCTCCCGTTTCGATAATTAATCCCTTAATTTCCAGAACCGACAAGGTCATATTCATTTGTTCTATCGGTATTCCAATAAGCTCTTTCAATTCCTGTCTCGTTCTCGGTTCAGTAAGGGTCAAGAGGACTTGTCGCTCCACGGGCAGAGCGTCCTTGATTTCATTCTCGCGAATTTTCTCTATAAATTCTTCCTGCTTGAAGCCAAGTTCTGTAAGAATGTCCAGAGAGGAGGTGATAGGCGTAGCCCCCTGTCGTATTAAGAAGTGCGCCCCCCGACTGGTCTCCGAAAAAATTGAGCCCGGTACGGCAAAAACATCTCTGCCATAATCAAGGGCCAGACGCGCGGTGATAAGAGTGCCCGAAGGCCTTTCAGCCTCCACTACCAGTACCGCTTTTGAAAGTCCGGCCATAATTCTGTTTCGCCTTGGGAAACTCCAAGTGGTTGCTTTGAAGTCGGGTTCATATTCCGAAACGAGAGCGCCGCCTTTTTCCACAATCTCGCGTGCCAGTTGCAAATGCTCTCGCGGATAAAGGGCATCATCATCTAAGCCGGAGCCCGGCACGGCAATTGTTTTAAGACCGGCGTCAAGAGCAGAGCGATGGGCGATAGAATCAATACCCAAAGCAAGACCGGAGACAATCGTGATGTCATAACCCCGCAATCCTTTGACGACTTGTTCGCAGGCTTCTTTGCCGTAATGGGAATATTTGCGCGAGCCGACTACGGCAAGAAGAACGGTATCGTCATCGGGCAACGCGCCCCGATAATAAAGTTTCTCCGGCGGTTCGGGAATTTCAAGGAGGGGAGAAAAGGCGGCCGGGAATTCGTTTTTAGAGATTGCGCTTAACTTCATGTTGGCTAATTGTACCACTTTGCTATAATTCAAAGTATTCTTCATATAGAATAGAATATAGACTAAAAAACACAGACTATTAACTACCCACAATGCTTGATATAAAATTCATAAAAGAAAATGCCGACCTCATCAAAGAAGCGGCGCGCAAGAAACACATCAAATTTGACGTTGATGGGCTGTTGCAAATAGACGAAACGCGCTTGGAGACCCTTTCGCTCGTGGAAAACCTGCGCGCCGAACAAAACAAGATTTCAGATAAAGTGGCAGGCATAAAAGTCGCAACCGAGCGCGAAACGCTCATCAAAGAGATGCGCGTCCTCAAAGAGCATCTAAAGCAAAAAGAAGATGAGCTGAAAGAAATTTTAAAAAAATGGCAGAAATTGATGCTAGAAGTTCCAAATGTCCCGGACATGTCGGTACCCGATGGAGCAAGCGAGGACGACAACGCGGAGCTAAAGACATGGGGCAAAAAACCGGAGTTTTCTTTTGAAACAAAAAGCCACATTGAACTTATGCAGGCGCTTGATATGGCAGACCTTGAGCGCGGAACGAAGGTACACGGTTTTCGGGGTTATTTTTTAAAAAATGACGGCGCTCGTCTATCGTGGGCGATTTGGAATTACGCAATGGACTTTTTCGGTGCGAAAAATTTTATACCACTTATTGTTCCCGCTATTGTCCGAAAGGAACATTTTTACGGTACCGGACACTTACCAAGCGGCGCGGACGACCTCTATGTAACACAAGACGGGGATTATCTCTCGGGAACCGCCGAAGTTCCCATGATGGCCTTTCACTCCAACGAGACATTATTGAAGAATGAATTGCCAAAACGTTACCTTGCCTTTTCGCCGTGTTATCGGCGCGAAGCTGGCAGCCACGGCAAAGACGCCAAAGGGCTTATCCGCGTGCATGAATTTTATAAACTTGAACAGCTGATATTATGCGAGGCAAGTCACGCCGAATCGGTAAAATTTCACGAAGAAATGAACAGAAATACCGAAGAGTTTATTGAATCACTGAAATTACCGTATCGACAGATTGCAATTTCAACCGGAGATTTGAAGAGCGCCCACGTAAAATCATATGATACCGAACTATGGATACCTTCGGAGAACAGGTATCGCGAAATTGCAAGCGCCTCATATTATCATGATTTTCAATCTCGCAGATTTAACATTCGTTACAACGACGGCGGAGTTAAACAGTATGTGCACTCACTAAACGCGACCGCCATTCCGACACCGCGCGTGCTTGTGGCCATCGTTGAAAATTTCCAAGAAGAAGACGGCAGTATCCGCGTGCCGGAGGCATTACAGCCGTATCTGGGCAAATCAATAAT
>JBBTTL010000033.1:7934-9567 GCA_038064275.1 Patescibacteria group bacterium
CCAAATCGCTTGAATACATTGATTTGCGCTTTGGAAATAAGGTATTTTTTAAGTTCAAATAATACATAGGTCCGACCTATGGGTAGGCGTTCTATAAATTTGCGGGACAAGGAGTCCTTGCGTTAGCACATATCCTCTGCTACATTTTGGCTAGAACCAACCCTCGGAAACGGAGGCGGCATGAACCTTTCACTTGAAGAAAAACGTATTGCGTACGCGCTCAACGAAGCATGTCTTTATATTAAACGCCTCCTAGACGGGGGCGGGGGTTGTAATGATACCGTGGGATGGAACGTATGTGTACATCGTGAAGAGTGGGAAAATCATGAACCCTATATCCGCATTATTCTTTGCGGCGCCTACAGGGTAAGAGAAGAGCTTCAGGCTATTTTCTCCACTTTTCAACCCTCCGATGATTTCCTCACGTCTCTGGAGATAGTATTAAATCCTTTTCCAGTGGAGGAAGAAGATTGGAAGCTCCTCACCCTTCGTTCCGGGTGGGACGACCTCTGGAATGCATGCAGACTCGCAGAAGATGCGGAAGAAGCGGAAGAAGCGGAAGTAGTAGTACGTCTCCCACGTGACCAATATGAAGTTATTGAGAGGGTCATAAGGGGCACAAGCGATTTTTTGGGAAAAAACCTTTCGCATTAACGTATCAATGCGCAATGATGGCACGGCACGGGCTCCTCCTGTGCCGTTTTTTATGTTATAACGGCAGAGTATATGATGAAAAATTTTTGGCAAAAACTTAAAAAGCCGTTTTTTGCACTAGCTCCGCTTGCGGATGTTACCGATGTTGCCTTTCGCGAAATAATAGCCAAGTACAGTAAACATGGCACGGAGGGCGGCGGGCCGGACGTTTTTTGGACGGAATTCGTTTCGGCCGACGGACTATGCAATCCGACCGGGCGAAAAAAACTGCTCATTGACCTTGCTTACACCGAGGCCGAGCGGCCCATCGTGGCCCAGCTTTTTTCATCCAAGCTGGAAAACATGCGCCAGGCGGCGAAAATCGTGAGCGAACTTGGTTTTGACGGTATTGATATAAACATGGGTTGTCCGGATAAAACTATTGAGAAGCAGGGCGCGGGGGCGAATTTAATAAAAAATCCAAAACTGGCCCAAGAGATTATAAAAGCCGCAATGGCCGGCGGAGGAGGACTTCCGATTTCGGTCAAAACCCGCATCGGATATCATCAGGAAAACCTGGAAGAGTGGCTCGGCGCGCTTCTTGAAACGAAACCGGCGGCCATTACGGTGCATGCCCGCACACGCAAAGAAATGTCAAAAGTGCCGGCGCGCTGGAAAGAGGTGGCCCGGGCGGTGGAGTTGGCGCGCGGAAGCGGCACGCTTATCATCGGAAACGGTGATGTTATAGATTTGGCGGATGCCCGCGCGAAGGCGCGTGAGACGGGTGCTGACGGCGTAATGCTTGGCAGGGCCATTTTCGGCAACCCCTGGCTCTTTAACCGAGATTCTCTACTCCAATGTTCTCAAGAACATTGGAGTAGAGAGTCTGCTGAGGTAAGAGAAAAATTGAAAGTGATGGTGGAACATACGGAACTTTTTGAAAAGAAATTGGGTAAAATAAAAAATTTCGCCATTATGAAAAAGCACTACAAGGCCTATG
>JBBTTL010000034.1:0-1193 GCA_038064275.1 Patescibacteria group bacterium
TAAATATGACGGAACACATCCGTGTATCCGTGATAAACGACTTCGTCTATCCAAGCGCGCTCTTCCGGCAGAAACCCGGTGTTCTCTTCATTCTCTTTTGGGCGCGCCAAGTCAATCGCCTCGTGGGCCGTATTCACGTCGCCGCAAAAAATAATATTCTTGTGCTTCTTCCGCAATTTTTCTATAAATCCAAGAAACTCATCGTAAAAATCCAACTTGTATTTGAGTCGCGCCGGCCCCCCGCCGCCATTGGGGAAATAGACGTTAAGCAAAATAAAATCGTCATAGTGGGCGGCGAGCAGGCGCCCTTCGGTATCAAATTTTTTCACCCCCATGCCATATTCAACCTTTTGGGGTTTTTCTTTGCTGTAAATCGCCACGCCGCTATATCCTTTTTTCTCCTCTGGAGAATTAAAGTAGGAATAATAGCCGGAAATATTTCTGATTTCATCCGGCAACTGTTCCGCGCGCGCTTTTGTTTCCTGCAGGCACAAAATATCCGGCTTTTCTTTTTTGATGAATGCCAAAAACTGCCCGCGCTTGTGCACCGCGCGCAGGCCGTTCACGTTCCAGGAGATGACGCGCATATATTTAAGAGATGCCAATCCTTCTTTTGGTAAGGCCATAAATGACTGACCGATGTTCAATCAAAATCACAACAACCGTAAGATTATCAATGCGAAAAACAACCCGATAGTCACCGACACGAAGAACGCGGTGATTTTTAAAAGAATAGCGGAGGGGCTTGCCAAAAACTTCCGGATTCATCCTAAGCTTGCCATCAATGGCACTTATTATTCTTACTCGCCAGGCGCGAGAAAGTTTAGGAACATCAATTTTCAATACCGCTTCGTTAAAAGTTATTTCATAAACTCTTTCCATGCTTGTTTATATGAAATATGTTTCGCCCCCTTAATGTCGCGTCTTGTGGCAAGCTCGCTTAGCACGCGTTCCTCTTCAAGTTCAAACGCAAACTGAAGCATTTCTGTCGCTTTTGTTGCTTCGGGGACACGATCCAGCCGAGCAAGAATCTTTAATCCTTTTTCAAGATCCGGCGAAAGCGTGATATTTATTCTTTTTTTGATTGTGGGCATAAAACTAGTGTATCAAAAGTGTATCACCGCCGTCAACCTGCTGATGGAAATCTGCCGAATTCCGCGATTGTGCACCGCACGGAGACCGTTCACGTTCCA